>NZ_JBEXSH010000138.1:6402-14008 GCF_040613555.1 Streptomyces sp. NPDC006265 | reverse complement strand
GGTGGTCGCGGCCTGGCGCTGCCGGCGCTTGCGCACCTGCGGCTGCCACCGCTGCCGTACGCTACTACCTCAGGCACTTCGCCAGCGGCCGCGAGCTGTACGCCCTCGGCTCCAACCCCGAGGCGGCCCGCCTCGCCGGCATCCCCGTCCGCAAGCGGATCCTCGCCGCCTACACCTTCTGCGGGGCGCTCGCCGGACTCGCCGGCGCGATGTACCTCGCCCGTTTCGGCAACGTCGACTCCGGCACCGGCAATGGCTACGAACTGACCGTCGTCAGCGCGGTCGTGGTCGGCGGTGTCGTCTTCACCGGCGGCTCCGGCAGCGTCTACGGGGCGGCCCTCGGGGCCCTGCTGCTGACCTCCATCAACAGCGTGCTGCCCGCCCTCGGCGTCAGCTCCGTCTGGGTGCTCGCGATCAACGGCATCCTGCTCATCCTCGCGATCGCGGTCGACCGGGTCGTCGCGCTGCGCGTGGCCTCCGCCCTGAAGAAGAGGAACGCCCGCCATGGCTGACATCTCCCTGAGCCGAGCGGTCCGCTGGGACACGGTGGTCGGTGGCCTGCTCGTCGTGGTCCTGCTGTTCTCCTTCGGCTTCGTCGACGGGTTCGGCAACGCGCTCAACCTGTCGTTCCTGATCGGCAACACGCTGCCGATCGCGCTGATCGCCCTGCCGATGACCCTGCTGGTCGTCTCCGGCGAGATCGACCTGTCGGTCGCCTCCACGGCCGGACTGTCCGGTGCCGTGATGGGCGCCCTGTGGAACCAGGGCATGACCATCGAGACGATCATCCCGATCTGCCTGCTGCTCGGTGTCGTGTGCGGACTGGTCAACGGGCTGCTGGTGACCAGGCTGGGGCTGCCGTCCCTCGCCGTGACCATCGGCACCCTCGCCGCCTACCGGGGCATCGCGCAGATCGTGCTCGGCTCCGACGCGGTGACCGACTTCCCCACGCAGTACCTGGACTTCGCGGCCGGGCGGATCGGCGACACATTCATCCCCTACGCCTTCCTGCCGTTCGTCGTCCTGCTCGCCATTGCCGTGGTCGCGCTGCACGCCACACCGTTCGGGCGGTCGCTGTTCGCGATCGGCGCGAGCGAGGAGGCGGCCCGCTTCGCCGGCGTCCGGGTCAGGCGGCAGAAGCTGATCCTGTTCACGCTGACCGGCCTGATGGCCTCCCTGACCGGCATCTTCTGGGCGCTGCACTACGCCAGCGCCCGCTACGACAACGCCACCGGCCTCGAACTGTCCGTCGTGGCCGCCGTGTTGCTCGGTGGCATCGACTTCGACGGCGGCAAGGGCACGTTGGGCGGTGCGATCGCGGGGGTGTTCCTCCTCGGCGCGCTGCAGAACGTGATGAGCCTCCAGGACGTGTCCGCCCAGTCCCAGATCGTCGTCACCGGCGTCCTGCTCGTTCTGTCCGTGCTCGGTCCCCGGGTCGTACGGCAGATCTCCACAGCGAGGGCGGGCCGCAGAGCCGCCTCGACTCCCACCTCGTAATCCAGCCCTTCCTCGTAAAGGACCAACGCCATGCGTAAGTCAACCCTGCGCCGCAGCTGCGCGGCCCTCGCCACCGCCACCTCTCTCGCGCTCGCGCTCACCGCCTGCGGCGGCACCACCAAGAAGGATGTCGCCGACGAGGGCGCCTCCACCGCCACCGCCGGCAAGGCCGACCCGAACGCGGCCACCAAGAAGGGCCTCACCGTCGGGTTCCTGCCCAAGCAGGTCAACAACCCCTACTTCACCAGCGCCGACAAGGGCGGCGAGAAGGCGCTGAAGGAGCTGGGGTCCAGCTACAAGGAGGTCGGGCCGTCCAGCGCGACCGACACCGCCGGGCAGGTCTCCTACGTCAACACGCTCACCCAGCAGCAGGTCGACGCGATGGCCGTGTCCGCGCAGGACCCGGGTGCCCTGTGCACCGCGCTCAAGCAGGCCATGAAGAACGACATCAAGGTCGTCACCTACGACTCCGACACCACGCCCGACTGCCGCAACGCCTTCGTCTCGCAGGCCTCCGCCGAGGACCTGGGCCGTACCGAGGTGCAACTGCTCGCCAAGCAGATCGACTACAAGGGCGAGATCGCGATCCTGTCCGCCGCGCAGACCGCGACGAACCAGAACACCTGGATCGACTTCATGAAGGACGAGCTGAAGAAGCCCGAGTACAAGAACATGAAGCTGGTGAAGACCGCGTACGGCAACGACGACGCCCAGCAGTCCTTCCAGCAGACCCAGGGCCTGCTCCAGGAGTACCCGAACCTCAAGGGGATCATCTCCCCGACCACGGTCGGCATCAAGGCCGCCGCCCAGTACCTGTCGGGTTCCAAGTACAAGGGCAAGGTCAAGCTGACCGGCCTCGGCACCCCGAACGACATGCGCAAGTACGTCAAGAACGGCACCGTCGAGGGTTTCGAGCTGTGGGACCCGGCCAAGCTCGGCGAGCTGGCCGCCCGCACCGCCGTCGCCCTGTCGTCCGGGCAGATCACCGGCAAGGAGGGCGAGACGTTCAAGGCCGGCTCCATGGGCGAGTACACCATCGGCAAGGACGGCGTGATCAGCCTCGGCAAGCCGACCGTGTTCGACGCGAAGAACATCGACCAGTTCGACTTCTGATCGACCTGATCGCTGTCTGATCATCCTCTGATCGAAGAAAGGGCTGTTGATGCAGCGCGTGTGCTTCCTGCTGAAGGTCCGGGCGGAGCGCCTCGACGAGTACCGCGAGCGGCACGCCGCGGTGTGGCCCGAGATGCTCCAGGCGCTCTCGGAGACCGGCTGGCACAACTACTCGCTCTTCCTGCGCGAGGACGGACTGCTCGTCGGCTACCTCGAGACCGAGGACTTCGCCGCCGCCCAGGCCGCCATGGAAGCCACCGACGTCAACGCCCGCTGGCAGGCGGAGATGGCGCCGTTCTTCGAGTCGCTGGACGGCGCCCGGCCCGACGAGGCCATGAAACCGCTCACCGAGGTGTTCCACCTCGCCTGATCCCCCCGGCACGGGACACCCCGATGTGCGTCACCCCCGGATCTTCGCGTTACCCCCGACCTGAGGCACACCCCGCTCGAACCCCACCCCTCCCCACCTCACACGACAACGGAGTCCCCTGAGATGAAGAGACGCACACTGCTGGGCGCCGCCCTCGCCGGCGCCGTGGTGACCCCCGCCCTCGGCTCCGGCACCGCCCAAGCCGCGGACCCGGGCCCCTCGGTCACCCTGACCGGCAGCACCCTGCTCGACTCCCAGGCCATCTTCTTCGTCTCCTATGACGGCCTGGTCAACAACAACGCGTTCCAGAAGAACGGCCTGCTGACGTACAAGGGCTACCAGTACGCCGTCTGGTACACCGCTGACCGCAACGCCGTCGTCGGCCGCCGCAAGTTCCCCTCGAGCACCTGGCAGACCGTCAAGGTCGGCCACACCCTGCGGTACAACGACTCCCACAACGTCATCTCCATGGGCATCTCCAAGGTCGACGGCCGGCTGCACCTCAACATGGACTCCCACAGCGACGGCTTCACCTACGTCAAGTCGGTGGCCGGCCTCATGGACAACCCGGACGGGATGAGCTGGACCGCGAGCCGCTTCGGCACTGCCCAGTCCACCCTCGACGGGCTCGCGCTCACCTCGCAGTTCACCTACCCGCAGTTCATCTCGACACCCGAGGGCAAGCTCCAGCTGAGCTACCGCGTGGCCGTCTCCGGAAACGGCCGCAACGCGCTGGCCGAGTACGACGGCACGTCCTGGACGAACCTCGGCGAGTGGAGCAGCTCCACCGGCACCTACACCAGCGAGCACGGCTCCTCGACGGCCCGCAACATGTACCTGCACGGCATCGACTACGACAGGAACGGCCGCCTGCACTCCTTCTTCACCTGGCGCGAGCAGAACGGCGCCGTGATGTGCAACAGCGGCGGCATCACCAACCACGACACCGGCTACGTCTACTCGGACGACCGCGGTCGTACCTGGCGCAACAACGCGGGCACCGTCGTCGGCACCACCGGCACCTCCGACCGGGTCTCCGTCACCGACGCCGGGCTGGTCGTGGACCCGCTCAACCCGGACCACTCGCTGATGAACCAGGAGGCCCAGTTCACCGACTCGGCCGGTCTGCCGCACGCGATCATCAGCTACGTTCCCGGCCGCTTCGGCCAGTGCACGACGAACTACGTCGCCAACCGCACCGCCAACGGCCGTGCCTTCCACGTCCGCAAGAACTCCTCCGGCGCCTGGCAGAAGACCGAGATACCGGTGCCGCTCAACTCCAGCCAGCGCACCAAGCTCATCCTCGACAAGTACGACAACGCGTACGCGATCTTCCCCTTCTGCCGGATCGCCGGAGCCTCCAAGGCTTCCGGGTACACCGACTGGACGGTCCTGTACGACGGCGTCGCCGCCGGGCTGAACGCCTTCGGCGAGGTCGTGATCGACGAGATGCGGATCGCGCAGGACAACTTCCTGTCGGTCATGTACCAGGAGAAGTCCAGCGGTACCACGCCCTCGGCGCTCCGCTCGCTGAACTTCCGTCTGCCCGCCTGACCGCATCCGGCTCCCGGGGCGGCATGCCGGTAATGTAAAGCCGCTCCGGCCGCCGCCCCCGTGTCTCCCCTCTGGAGGTCCCTGCCCGATGGCCCAGTCGGTGGGTATCAAGGACGTCGCCCGCGTCGCCGGAGTCTCCGTCGGCACCGTCTCCAACGTGATCAACCGCCCGGACACGGTGGCGACCGAGACCCGGGCCCGGGTGCTGTCCGCGATAGACCGGCTCGGCTACGTCCGCAGCGAGTCCGCGCGCCAGCTGCGCGCGGGCCGCAGCCGCATCATGGGGCTGCTCGTCCTCGACATGGGCAACCCCTTCTTCGTCGACGTGGCGCGCGGCGCCGAGCGCGCCGCCCGCCGGGCCGGACTCGGCGTGATGGTCTGCAACAGCGCCCAGAACCCGGCCGAGGAGGCCGAGTACCTGTCGCTCTTCGCCGAGCAGCGGGTGCGCGGCGTGCTGCTCACGCCGGCCGACGCCACCGGCCGCAACATCGAGGCATTCCGCCGGCACAACATCCCGTTCGTCCTGGTCGACCGGGTCGCCGAGGGCACCACCGAGTGCTCGGTCTCCGTCGACGACGTGGCGGGCGGCGCCCTCGCGGTACGCCACCTCGTAGACGCCGGGCACCGCTCCCTCGCCTACGTCAGCGGCCCGCCCGGCCTGAACCAGGTCCGCGACCGCCGAACCGGCGCCCTGGAGGCGCTCGCCGAGGCCGGGCTCGGCCCCGAAGCGCTGCGCGAGCTGCCCACCGAACGACTGGACGTCGCCGCGGGCCGCGACGCCGGGGCCCGGCTGCTCGGCCTCGCCGACCGGCCCACCGCCGTGTTCTGTGCCAACGACCTGCTCGCCCTCGGCGTCCTGCAGGCCATGTACGCGGCCGGCGTCGGTGTCCCCGACGACCTCGCCATCGTCGGCTACGACGACATCGAGTTCGCCGCCGCCGCGGCCGTCCCGCTCACCTCGGTGCGGCAGCCCGCCGTCACCATGGGAGCCATGGCAGCCGACCTGCTCCTTGAGGAGACGGAGGAAGAGGGCGCGGCGCGCGCACACGAGCACCGCAGGGTCGTCCTCCAGCCCGAGCTGGTGGTCCGTCGCTCCAGCCTGTCCGCCCGCTGAGCCTGAACGGCCGTTCAGCAGGGTTTCATGATCGAAGGGCTCACCCGCGGACGATCGCTGTGATGAACTGGGACGCGGCCCGAAAATCCGTCCGTCCCGGGAGCCCTGTTGACCCTCAGCTACCGTCAGCCCGGAGTCGTCCTCACCGACCGCCGCTTCACCGTCCCCCTCGACCACGACCGCCCCGGGGGCGAGACGATCGAGCTGTACGCCCGCGAGGTCGTCGCGAGCGACAAGACGCACCAGGACCTGCCGTGGCTGCTCTACCTCCAGGGCGGCCCCGGCTTCGGCGCGGACCGCTCCGTCGGCCGGCCGGGCTGGCTCGGCCGGGCCCTGAAGGAGTACCGCGTCCTGCTGCTGGACCAGCGCGGCACCGGTCACAGCACACCCGCCAACCGCCAGACGCTCCCGCTGCGCGGCGGCCCGGCCCAACAGGCCGACTACCTCACGCACTTCCGTGCCGACTCGATCGTCCGTGACTGCGAGGCCATCCGCGCCGAGCTCACCGGCGGCAAGCCCTGGACCGTCCTCGGCCAGAGCTTCGGCGGCTTCTGCGTCACCAGCTACCTGTCCCTCGCCCCTGAGGGCCTGGCAACGGCCGTGATCACCGGAGGTCTGCCCGCCCTGGACGCCCACGCCGACGACGTCTACCGGGCCGCCTTCCCGCGCATCGAACGCAAGGTCGCCGCCCACTACGCCCGCTACCCCGAGGACGCCGAGCGCGCCCGACGCATCGCCGACCACCTGCTTCACCATGACGTGGTCCTGCCGAACGGCTACCGGCTCACCGTCGAGGCCTTCCAGTCCCTCGGCATCGCCCTCGGCACCGGCGACGGCACCCACCGCCTGCACTACCTCCTGGAGAGGGCCTTCGTCCACACCCCGCAGGGCTCCACGCTCTCCGACGCGTTCCAGGAGCAGGTGCAGGCCATGCTCTCCTACGCCCGGCACCCGCTGTACGCCCTGGTCCACGAGTCGATCTACGGCCAGGACGCCCGGCCCACGGCCTGGTCCGCCGAGCGGGTCCGCGCCGAGTTCCCGCAGTTCGACGCCGCCAAGGCCGTCGCGGGCGACGAACCTCTCCTGTTCACCGGAGAATCGATTCACCCCTGGATGTTCGATTGCGACCCGGCGCTGCGCCCGCTGCGCGAGACCGCCGACCTGCTCGCCGCCCGCACCGACTGGACACCCCTGTACGACCCCGCCCGCCTCGCGGCCAACACGGTGCCGGTAGTGGCGGCGGTCTACCACGACGACATGTACGTCGACACGGCCCACTCCCTGCGCACCGCCCGCACCATCCGGGGCCTGCGCACCTGGATCACGGACGAGTTCGAGCACGACGGCATCCGCACCGGCGGCCCCCGCGTCCTAGACCGGCTGCTGGCGCTCGTGCGGGGTGAGGCCTGATGCCGTGCCGTACGCCCGGTGATGTCGGCGGCGCGGGCTAGTCTGCGGGCATGACGACCACTCAACTGCAGCCCATGCCCGATGACTGGCGGCGTGCCCTCGCGGTCGTGGCACATCCGGACGACCTCGAGTACGGCTGCTCGGCGGCGATCGCGGCCTGGACCGACGAGGGCCGCGAGGTCGTCTACGTGCTCGCGACCCGCGGCGAGGCGGGCATCGACACCATCGAGCCCGCGCGGTGCGGGCCGCTGCGCGAGCGGGAGCAGCGGGCGAGCGCGGCGGTGGTCGGCGTGTCGGAGGTGGAGTTCCTCGACCACAAGGACGGAGTCGTCGAGTACGGCACCGCGCTGCGCCGCGACATCGCCGCCGCCATCCGCCGGCACAGGCCCGAGCTGGTCATCACGCTCAACCACCGCGACACCTGGGGCGGCGTCGCCTGGAACACCCCGGACCACGTGGCCGTCGGCCGGGCCACGCTGGATGCGGCCGGCGACGCCGGCAATCGGTGGATCTTCCCCGAGCACGACGAGCACGGCCTGGACCCCTGG
>NZ_JBEXSH010000138.1:0-6392 GCF_040613555.1 Streptomyces sp. NPDC006265 | reverse complement strand
GGGCGCTGCCTAGGGTCGAACCATGACCGCGCCCCGTGCCCTCCCCGTCGAGCAGGGCCTGGACCCCTGGGACGGAGTGCGCTGGGTCGCCGTCGCGGGTTCCAGCACCCCCACGCACGCCGTCGACGCGACGTCCGGGATGGAACGGGCGGTGCGCTCCCTGCTGGAACACCGCACCTACATCGAGGTGTTGACCAGTGAGGACCCGGAGACGTACGTGCGCGGCTTCCTGACGCAGCACGCGGAGAGGACGGGGGAGCGGTTCGGTGGCCGCCCCGCGGTGGCGTTCGAACTGTTCAGCAGATGATCAGCGGTTGATCGGCAGACGACGGGGGAGACCATGACAGGCAGCGAGGAACTGGCCCACCGGTTCGAGGAACACCGCGGACACCTGAAGGCGGTGGCCTACCGCATGCTCGGATCGCTCTCCGAGGCGGAGGACGCCGTTCAGGAGGCCTGGCTGAAGCTCAGCCGCACCGACACGGACGACATCCAGAACCTCGGCGGCTGGCTGACCACGGTGACCGGCCGGGTCTGCCTGGACATGCTGCGCTCGCGCACCGCCCGCCGCGAGGAGCCGATGGGCGACACCCAGGACACCGTGGGGGCCTTCGTCCCGGACCCGGTGCTCCGGCCCCTGTCGCACATCGACCCGGCCGAGGAGGTGCTCCAGGCCGACTCAGTGGGCCTGGCCCTGCTCGTCGTGCTGGAGAACCTGGCGCCCGACGAGCGGCTCACGTTCGTGCTGCACGACATGTTCGCCGTGCCGTTCGACGACATCGCGCCGATCGTGGAGCGCAGCGCCGCCGCGACCCGGCAGCTGGCGAGCCGCGCCCGGCGCCGGGTGCGTGGCGCCACGCCGTCGAACGAGCCGGACCTCGGCCGGCAGAAGCAGGTGCTCGACGCCTTCCTGGCCGCCTCGCGCGCCGGGGACTTCGAGGCGCTGGTGGCCGTCCTGCATCCGGATGTGCTGCTGCGGGCCGACTCGGGCGCCCTCGTGCGGGGAGCGGCCGCCTCCAAGCTGGTCCAGGGTGCGAAGGCGGTGGCGGAGCAGGCGCTCATGTTCGCCCCGTTCACGCTGTCCGCGGAGCTGGTGCTGGTCAACGGCTCGGTCGGAATGATCAACGCGCCGGAGGGCCGCATCCAGTCGGTGATGGGCGTGACGATCGCCGACGGCCGCATCACGGACATGTACATCCTGGCCGACCCCGAGCGGCTGGAGCGGCTGGAGGCGCCCGGGGCGTGAGGTGACCACACTCCACCGGTGACGTGTCGTTTCGTATGCTGAACGGCATGCGAGATCATCAGGCCGGGCAGACGGAACTGCGCGGCGACTGCGAGCGTTGTTTCGGGCTGTGCTGCGTCGCCCTGCCCTTCACCGCCTCGGCCGACTTCGCGGTCGACAAGGCCGCCGGCACGCCCTGCCGCAACCTCCGGGAGGACCACCGCTGCGGCATCCACGCCAGGCTCCGGCAGAAAGGATTCACCGGCTGCACGGTCTACGACTGCTTCGGCGCCGGGCAGCAGGTCTCGCAGATCACCTTCGGTGGGCAGGACTGGCGGAGCGGGCCGCCGGAGCGGGCCCGCCGGATGTTCGACGTGTTCGCGGTGGTGCGGCAGCTGCACGAGCTGCTGTGGTACCTGACGGAGGCACTCGCCCTGCCCGCGGCCCGTCCCGTCCACGCCGGGCTGCGCAATGCGCTGGAGAAGACCGAGAAGTTGACCGGCGGGACCCCCGAGGAGCTCGCCGGGCTGGACGTGGCCGCGCACCGCCAGGAGGTCAACGTCCTGCTGCTCAGGACGAGCGAGCTGGCCAGGGCCGGCACCAAGGGCCGCAGGAAGGACCGCCGGGGTGCGGACCTCATGGGCGCCCGTCTCAAGGGGGCCGACCTGCGCGGTGCCAGTCTCCGCGGCGCCTATCTCATCGCCGCCGACCTCACCGGCGCGGACCTGCGGGGCGCCGACCTGATCGGTGCCGACCTGCGCGACGCGGACCTCACGGACGCCGACCTGACCGGGGCGTTCTTCCTCACCCAGCCGCAGCTGAACGCCGCCCGGGGGAGTGCCGGGACCCGGCTGCCCGGGTCAGTCACCCGCCCCGGGCACTGGACCGCGCAGGTCTGAGGCCGGCTCCGGCACCGCGGTGCGGCGCTCCGGGCGTAGCCGCAGGCCCTCCGGCATCAGCGTCAGCCGTTCCGTCACACGCAGCCGGTAGGCGGGGTCGGCCCGCAGCTCGTAGCGCCGCAGCAGCAGCCCGAGCACCAGTGTGGTCTCGTGCAGCGCGAACTGGCGGCCGATGCACGCCCGTGCGCCTGTCCCGAACGGCTTGAAGGTGTGCGGGGGCCGCGACCGTACGGCCTGCGCGTCGAAGCGGTCCGGGTCGAACCGCTCGGCGTCCGCGCCCCACACCTCGGGGTCCCGGTGCAGCATCGGCGTCAGTACCAGCGCCCAGGCCCCGCGCCGCATGGGATGCTCCCCGGCCAGGACGGTGTCCTCCCGGGCCTCGCGGGAGAACGCGGGCGCGGTGGGCCACAGGCGCAGCGACTCGTCCAGCACCCGGCGGACGTAGCGCAGCCGGGCCACCTGCTCGTAGGCGGGCTCCTCCGTGTCCCCCCACACCCGGTCCACCTCCGCGCGGGCCCGGGTCGCGATCTCGGGGTGGCGGGAGAGGTAGTGCAGGGCGAAGGAGAGCGCGCCCGAGGTCGTCTCATGCCCGGCGACGAGGAAAGTGACGACCTGGCGGCGGACGTTCTGCGGCGCGAGCCGTTCCCCGGTCTCGGGGTGGACGGTCTCCAGCATGCGGTCGAGCAGGTCCCCGTCGCCGCCGCCGGTGGCGCGCCGGGCCCGCACCAGTTCGTCGACCGTGTGGTCGAGGTGGGCGATGTCGGCCGCGTTGCGGCGGGTCGCGCTCCGCAGCAGCAGCGGAGCCAGCGGGAAGGGCACCGTGTTGAGCCGCTGCGCGTAGGTCAGCGTGCCCACCATGGCCGTCACGAAGGGATGTGGCCGGGAGCGCTCGAACGAACCGAAGTCGTGCCCGAAACCGGTGCGCGCGATCGTCTCCAGCGTCAGCTTGGTCATGTCGGCGGGCACGTCCACCGCCCGGCCCGTCGTCGCCGCCCGGTCCCAGTGCTCCGTGAGCCGCTGTGCGACGGAGAGCATCATCGGGTGGTAGCCGGCCATGGCGTCGCGGCTGAACCCCGGCGCGAGCACCTCGTGGGCCAGCTGCCAGTTCGGCTCGTGGTTGTACGCCGTGAAGAGGCCGTCCCCGGCGACCGGCCGCAGGTTGGCCACGCCGAGCCCCACGTGTTTGGCGAACCGCGCCTCGTCCGAGAGGTCGGCCGCCTGCCGGGCACCCCACACGAAAACGAACTCCTTGCCGAACGCCTTCCGCCGGAACACCGGCCCGAGTTGGCGGGCGTAGCGCAAGGAGTCCTGCAGGGGAGTGCTCCGGTTCACGCCCACCACGTCGCCGAGCAGGGGGATCCGGCGCGGCGGATGCGGAATGCGCTCCAGCTCCGGCCAGCCCAGCTCGGCACTGCGGAACCCCTTGGGCTCCCCGGTCCGTATCGGCGCCTGGGCCATGACGCGATCTCCCTTGATCCGGCGGCGGGTCCGCACGTGTTGTACGTGGGTTCAATAACGCGGTTCAGTCTGGTCCCGTTGTTGAATCGACGTCAAGTAAAGTGCGGGCATGGCCGCCAACCAGGTCGGGCGCCCGCGCCGCCGGCTCAGCACCGAGGAGCGCCGGGAGCAGCTCCTGTCGGTCGGGGCGCGGCTGTTCTCGGAGAGCCCCTACGACGACGTGTGGATCGAGCAGGTCGCCGAGATCGCGGGGGTGTCACGCGGGCTGCTGTACCACTACTTCCCGGCCAAGCGGGACTTCTTCGCGGCGGTGGTCGAGCGCGAGAGCGAGCGCATGCTGCGCATGACGGCGGCGGTGCCCGGCGTGCCGGTCCGTGAGCAACTCTCGGCCGGTCTCGAGACGTTCCTGGAGTACGTCCAGGCGCACGCGCACGGCTACCGGGCCTTCCATCGCGCCGACGCGGCCGGCGACCGGGCGGTGCGGCGGGTCTATCAGCGCGCCCTGGCCGCACAGGAGCAGCAGATCCTCGCCGCGCTCGCCGCGGACCCCGAATTCGGGCCCGCCTTCGAGGAGCGGCCGGAGGTCCGGCTGGCCGTGCGCGGCTGGCTGGCGTTCACCACGGCCGTCTGCCTGGAGTGGCTGCGCGGCACGGAGTTGGGCCGGGGGCAGGTGCGCGAGTTGTGTACGCGCGCCCTGCTCGGCGTCCTCACGCCCTGAAAGGTTCCGCAAAGAGTACGTGGCGTGGTTGGCGTGCACCCCGATCTTCGGTAGGTTAGGTGAGGCTTACCTAAGGAGGTCTGGGATGGGTGACGACAGCCACAGCTGGACGGCGGCTCCCGCCGCGGCGGAGCGGGCGCGTTCGGTGCTCGCCGCCGCGTGGTCCTGCTCCGTGACCGCGGAGGGCACGCGGGAGGAGCTGGTCGGCGCGCACACCGTGGGCGAGGACGGCCGGGTGCTCGTGGAGGTGCCGGAGGACAGTGCCCTGCTCGCGGCCGCGATCTGCGCGCCCCGCGGCGAGCCGTCCGCCGTGCTGGAGTTCGCCGACGTCGCGCCCGTCCCGGTCCGCAACCGGATCCGCTCGCGGCTGTGGCTCGCGGGCCGGTTCACCGTCGAGGGGGAGCGGCTCGCCTTCACCCCCACGCGTGTCGTGCTGCGGCAGCCGTCCGGCTCCGTGGTCGTGGACCTCGACGAGTTCGCCGCCGCCGAGCCGGATCCGCTCACCACGGCCGAGGCGCGGCTGCTGACCCATCTCGCCGACTGCCACGCCGACGCCGTCGAGCGGCTCACCCGGCTCGTCGACTCCGACAGCCTGCACGGCGCGGTCCGCGTCCAGCCGCTCGCCGTCGACCGGCACGGGCTGACGCTGCGCATCGAACGCGCCCGCGCCCACGGCGACGTACGCCTCGCCTTCCACGCGCCCGCGGACGACGTCGCGCAGCTCACCGAGCGCATGCACATCCTGCTCAGCCAGGCCACCGCCGCGTCGTGCCCCCGGGCCCTACAGCGGCAGCGCACAGACGGCGACGGGTGAGGGGAACGATTCTCCTGCACGCCGCAGCTCGCCGCTCGCCTCGTCCACGTGGAAGACGGTGACGGTGGAGGACTTCTGGTTCGCCGCGAAGAGCAGCGAGCCCTCCGGCGAGAAGGCGATCTGCCTGGGGAAGTCCCCGCCCGCCGGCACCGTGCCGAGCAGCCGGAGCCGGGCGCCGTCCGCCTCGACGGCGTAGCGGGTGAGGCTGTTGTGGCCGCGGTTGGCGAGAAAGGCGTGGCGGCCGTCGGCGGTCACCAGGATCTGCGCCGGGTAGCTCGTGCCCGGACCCGTGCCCGTGGACTGCGCCTCGCCGACGGTCACCCGGCCGGAGGCCTTGTCGTACGAACAGACCGCGACCGTGTTGTCGACCTCGTTGGCGAGGTAGGCGTACCGGCCGCCCGGGTGGAACGTGAGGTGGCGCGGGCCCGCGCCCGGCCGGGTGTGCGCCTGCGCGACCTCGGTGAGCGTGCCCGCCTTCTCGTCCAGCCGATAGGTGTAGACGGTGTCGGTGCCCAGATCGACGGCGAGGACATGGCCGCCGTCCGGGCTCGTGAAGAACTGGTGGGCGTGCGGGCCTTCCTGGCCGGGGCCGGGCGGCGGGCCGGTGTGCCGGACGAGGTCGGTGCGCTCGCCGAGAGCGCCCGAGGCGTCGATGGGATGCACGGCCACACTGCCCGAGCCGTAGTTCGCGCTGAGCAGCCAGCGCCCGCCCGGATGTACCGACAGATGACAGGGCGCCGCCCCGCCGGTACTGCGACTGCCCAGCACCTTCCGGTCCGACAGCCGGACGGCGGTCACCGCGCCGTCGTCGCGCTCGTCCACCGCGTACAGCGTGCCGCGGTCCGGGTGGATCGCGAGGTACGACGGGTCGCCGACGCCGGTGATCGTCCCGTTGCCGGTGATCCGGCCCGTCGCCGTGTCGTACGTGGCCAGGCCGATGCCCTTGCCGCCGCCCTCGACGGACGTGTAGGTGCCGAGGTAGAGCGGGCGGGGTCCGGAGGGACGGCGGGCCTCCCGTGACGTGCTCGGCTCCGGAGCCGTGGTCGGAGTCGACGCGGGCGCGGGCGCGCTGTCACAGGCCGGCAGTGCCGCCGCGGCGGCCCCGCCCGCCAGTGCGCCGACGAATCGGCGCCTGCTCCAGCCGCCACCGCCACCACTGTCCATGTCGCCCCTCAGGTCGTCCCTCGTCACCGTCGTGACAGCCACCCTGACGTTTCCCGGCCCCCGCGTGCAACAAGGGCAGGGGCGTTGCGCGTGGTGCGGTCCGTCGGGGCGGGC
>NZ_JBEXSH010000137.1:0-14028 GCF_040613555.1 Streptomyces sp. NPDC006265 | reverse complement strand
GTTCGAGATCGGACTGCACGCCATGGCAGCCCCGATCCGCAACAGGGACGGGGACGTCGTCGCGGCGATCAGCGCCTCCGGGCCGGCGTACCGGCTCACCGAGGACCGTATGCACGACCTCGCTCCGGTACTGGTCAAGGGCGCGGACGAGATCAGCCATCGCATGGGCTACCTGGGCTGACCCCGCCGCGCCGCCTTCGACGGGCGCCCCGCACTCCGGGTGCCGACCCGCCCGTGAACCGCCGCTACCGCGGCCGCCCCACGCCCAGCCGCTCCTGGACGAAGGCGTGGAACTCGCCGATGTGATGCTCGCTGGGGACGAGGACCCCGCCCTTGGCATACAGCCGGGAGCTCATCGCGGGCTGACAGCGCTCGCACGCGTCGAAGTCCTGCCGGTTGACCCGGTCGAAGAGCTCCACCGACCGACTGACGTCCTTGCCGCCGTCCACGACGTGCTTGAGATAGAGCCAGTCGCACTCGACGATGGTGCGATCCACGGCGACCGGGTACATCCGGTGGAAGATCACATGGTCGGGCACGAGGTTGATGAACACCTGCGGCCGGACGGTGATCGCGTAGTAACGACGGTCCTGGTCCTCGGTGACACCCGGAATGCGGTCGAGGCCTTCGGAGCCGTCGACGGTGAAGCCCTTGACCTCGTCGCCGAACTCCGCGCCGTGTCCCACGTAGTACTGGGCGGCGTATCCCTCGGCGAACTCGGGGAGCACCTCGGTCAGTTCGGGGTGGATCGTCGCGCAGTGATAGCACTCCAAGAAGTTCTCGACGATGAGTTTCCAGTTCGCCTTCACGTCGTAGACGATGCGTTCACCGACTTCGAGGTGGTCGATGTCGTAGTGCTCGATCGACTCCGTGTCGCCAAGGCGCGCGACCACATCCCCCACGACCTCGTCGAAGGGTGGCGGGTTCTCCGCGAGGCACACCCACACATAGCCGAGCCATTCCCGCGTGGCCACTGCTGCCAGGCCGTACTCGGTGCGGCTGATGTCGGGCATCTTGGTGAGGTTGGGTGCCGCGACGAGTTTGCCCGTCAGGTCGTACGTCCAGGCGTGATAGGGGCATTGGAAAGCGCGCTTGACCTCGCCGTTCTCGGTCGTGCTGAGCTTGGCTCCGCGGTGCCGGCAGACGTTGAAGAAGGCGCGTATGGAGTTGTCCCGTGCCCGGGTGATCAGGATGCTCTCGCGGCCCACCTCGACGGTCCGGAAGGCACCGGGCCTGGCGAGGTCGGCGGAGCGCACGGCGCAGAACCACATCGCCTCGAAGATGTGTTCCTGCTCCAGGGCGAAGATCTCGGGTTCCGTGTAGGAGGAGCCGGGGAGGGTGGCGATGAGGCTTTCCGGCAGGCCGGTCGAGGTCACAGTGCACTCCTCGGGGATACGTCGTGGATCGGGCATGCACGCGCCGGGAAGAGCGCCACCGGACGGCGTTGGGTAAGGAGCAGCGCCACCCCCTGTGCAGGAGCGGCTGTGAGCACGAGGTCCGCGGCCCTGTCAGGACGCCTGGGCCGCGAGTTGCTTGCGCCAGCGCATGAACAGCCGCGGCTGGTTCATCCCGAGTACGGCGACCGGATGTCCGGCACGCCGGTAGACGGCCAGGACGTTGCGATCGTCCGCGGTGCCTTCCTCGATCGTCACGCTGTCGGCGCGAGCCGCGTTGCCGACGAACTGGATCTTCACACCGTACTGGTCGGACCAGAAGTACGGAGCCCGGGGCAGGCCCGGTTCGGACTCGCCCCAGGACAACAGGGCGGCCACGGCCGCGTCCGGGCGTTCCCGGGCCCCGGTCCAGTGCTCGACCCGGCGGTGGATGCCTGCGCGCGGGTCGTACCAGGAGGCGCAGTCACCGACCGCGACCACCCCGGCCAGGCTGGTACGGCCGTCCGCACCGCACTTGACACCGTCGTCGAGTTCGACTCCGGATCCGGCCAGCCACTCGACGCAGGGACGGGCCCCGACGCCCACGACCACGATGTCGGCGGGAATGCTCCGGCCGTCCTCCATCAGGACGGCGTCGACGCGGGTCTCGCCGCTGAGCCCCTTGACGCCCACGCCGCACGACAGGTGAACGCCATGGTCCGCGTGGAGGCCGGAGACGATGCGCCCCATGGCCGGGCCGAGCGGTCCGGCCAGCGGTGTGGGCGCCGCCTCGACGATGGTCACGTCAAGGCCGAGGGCGCGGGCGGTGGAGGCGACCTCGGCACCGATGAAGCCGCCGCCGATCACGACCAGGCGTGCGCCCCGGGCCAGTTCGGCCCGCAGGGCGCGGGCGTCGTCCAGTGTGCGCAGGGTGTGCACACCGGCCAGTCCGTCCATGCCGGGCAGGGTCCGGGCGGCGGCGCCGGTGGCGATGACGATGCCGTCGGCCCGCACCTCCCTTCCGTCGGTGAGCCGCACCGCGCGGGGCGTGGCGTCGAGTCCGGCGGCTCGGGCTCCGAGTAGCCACTCCGCCTGCAGGTCCTCGCCGTCCGGCTCCAGCGCGAGATCGGCTTCGCCGATGCCGCCGGCCAGGAACTCCTTGGACAGCGGCGGCCGGTCGTACGGGCGATGGACTTCGTCGCCGATGACGACCAGCCGTCCGTCGTACCCCTGTTTCCGCAGCGAGCGCGCCGCCGACAGACCGGCCAGCGACGCGCCCACCACGGCTACGGTCCTCACGCGACGCCCCCGGCGAGCCGGGCGGCGATGCAGGGAGGCAGGTTCGGGGCTGCCAGAGACAGCCGGACGTAGATCATGCCGTCCTCGACGAAGACCTCGTGCGTGCGTACCGGGAGCTTGGCCGGCGGGGCGTCGACAGCTCCGGTCTTGAGATTGAACTTCGAGGCGTGCAGCGGGCATTCGACCTCGCAGCCCTCCAGCCAGCCGTCGGCGAGCGAGGCGTCCTGGTGGGTGCATGTGTCGTCGATGGCGAAGAGTTCGCCGTCATCGGTGTGGAACACCGAGACCGGCGGGTCGATGTCGAGCCTGTGGGCCTCGCCTCGGGGCAGATCCACGAGACGGCACGCGGCAATCATCATGACACCTCGGTGCGTATAGCGAAACGGATTGCGGTGAACGCAACGCCAGTTTGAAGGCGCCCGCGAATCCTTGTCAAGGAGTTCGATAGACGGCCGACGGCAATATTTTGCGTTGCGCACTGCACAACCCTCTGCGCTATAAGAAACGCAGGTCGGGGCGTGCCGCCCTCAGAACCGGAGCGTGGACTGCTGAGTCGTGGTGGATTCAAGAGCCCACCGAGCGGCCACGCGCACCGCGTCGGCCGTCGAGGCGACGTCGTGGACGCGCACACACCAGGCGCCCTGCGCGGCGGCCAGGACCGACACGGCGGAGGTGGCCGCGTCCCGCAGGTGCGCCGGCCGGGGCCGTCCCGTTTCCGGGTCCGCCAGCAGGTGACCCAGAAAGGACTTGCGCGCCGCACCCACCAGGACCGGCCGGCCGAGCGCGGCAACCTCCCGGAGACGGCCGAGCAGCCGCCAGTTGTGCTCGGCGTGCTTGGCGAACCCGAGCCCCGGGTCGACGATGAGACAGTCCACCGGGACCCCGGCGCGCAGGGCCGCGTCGACTCTCGCCCCCAACTCGTCGACCACGTCGGTGACGACGTCGTCATACACGGCGTTCGCCTGCATCCCCGCCGCGTGCCCGCGCCAGTGCATGAGCACGTAGGGCGTCCCGGCCCGCGCCATCAGCGGGAGCATCGCCGGGTCGGCGAGTCCGCCGGAGACGTCGTTGACCAGGGCGGCGCCGGCCTCCACGGCACGGGCGGCGACCTCGGCCCGCATGGTGTCGACGCTGACCGTCGCGCCCGCGGCGGCGAGTTCGCGGACGACCGGCAGCACCCGCCGCAACTCCTCCTCGACGGCGGGGCGCGCGGCGCCGGGCCGTGTCGACTCACCGCCCACGTCCAGGATGTCCGCACCCTCGTCGAGCAGCGCGAGGCCGTGCGCGACGGCCCGTCCCGGGTCGAACCACAGCCCGCCGTCGGAGAACGAGTCGGGCGTGACGTTCACGATGCCCATCACGAGGGTCCGGTCAGGGCGGGGAAGACCTCGCGGATGGAGCGCGGAAGCGGCCTCGCCGGGCCGGGCGGCGGTACTCATGCGACTCGGGCCGGGTCGGCGAAGGGGTGCGCGGGAATCATCATGGGACCGATTGCCTCGTTGCGTATAGGGGAACAGTGTGCGATTTGGGCAACGAGTCTGAGGACGGTCGTGCGGCACTGTCAAGACAGGTGGGAGGCCTCGGCCGCCCTCTGCGGCCTCGACGCCGGAGCGAGCAGCCGAGAGGCCTTCAGTTCGGTCTCGTCCCACTCCTGCCCGGGGTCGGACCCCGAGGTGATGCCGGCACCCGTGCCGAAGCACCGGTCCCGCCGGAGCGGCACGGTCGATCCAGAGGGTGCGGATGGCCATGGCCAGTTCACCGGTCCCCGGTCCGCGTCGACCCAGCCGAGGGCGCCGCAGCAGGGGCAGCGGGCCGCGGTCTCCAGGGCGTCGATGACGCAGTGCGCTGGTTTTGGGCGCGGCGGTCACGGAACCCGGTGGAAGGTTCCGGCCATCAGCTCGGGCCGGCCCGCGCCCTGCGCCAATTCCCCGCGCACGGTGGAGAGGAGATTGCACCAGGCCTGGGTGCCGCTCGACGGCGCACAGGGCCGGAAACGGTCACGGATCCGGTGGCGCAGACCTGCCCCAGGTCGTTGCGGACCAGGTCCACGATCATCGCGCTCTCGTGTGGTCCTTCTCCAGGGTCCCCCGCGGTACGGCCCGTGCCCTTGATCGGCCCGGACTCCACGGTCCGGCCGGTGCGTCCCAGGAGGAGTTCGAGCGAGGCGGTGGCCACTTCGACGCCGTGCGCGGGAAGCCGGACGGTACCGGCGTAGGGGGCGGGGTTGCCGCGGGCGAGCAGTACGGTCAGCGCGTCGATGTCGGCGGCGGCCGGGTCTGGCAGGGGCGCGGAGAGCAGGCGGCAGAGATGGCCTGATACCCGTCGCCGGCCGCTATGTGTGCGCGGATGCGGCGCCCGCCCGCGGTGTAGGGGTGCGGTCCAGGGAGGAGGGCCAGTCGCCCGGGGCCGGGCCCCGCCAGGCACCGGTCCGCGGAGCGGGCACGTACGCGCGACGCAGCCGGCCGGACCGCGTGCAGACCAGGCGGCCTTCGAAATCCACGACAACGGCCCTGAAGCCGGAGGAGTCCAGGGCGGCGGGATCGCTGGTCACCTCGCGCAGATCAGCGGCGCCGAGGCCGCCGAAGCGTGCCATCGAGGCGGGAGCGTGCACGGCGTTTCGTCCATGGGCCGACGGGGCGGATGGTCCTCGGTCTTGAGGGTCGTTCCTGGCCACGGCGGCCGCAGGCACGACCACCACCGCCGGAGTCATGGGCATGCCTGCCAGGTACGCCGGGGTGCCGACGAGGTCGCGGGCATGCCGACCGGGGCGGGCTCCCGTTCGCGGGTCTGGGCGAGGAGACACGCGGGCATGTGCTCGCCCCCGTCGGCATGGCGGTCCCCTGTCACCAGCCGCGGGCGGCCCACTCCTCCAGGTGCGGGGCCTCCGCCTCGACGGTCGTCGTCCCGCCGTGTCCGGTGTGCACGACCGTCTCGCCCGGGAGGGTCAGCAGCCGGTCACCGATGGAGCCGATGATTGTGTCGAAGTCGCTGTACGAGCGCCCTGTCGCGCCGGGACCTCCGGCGAACAGCGTGTCACCGCTGAACAACGCGCCCAGCTCGGGGGTGTACAGGCACACGGCGCCCGGAGCGTGTCCGGGCGTGTGGAGGACACGCAGGCCGATGCCCGCCACCCTGAGTTCGTCACCGTCGGCGAGCGGCCTGTCGGGCCGCCGGCCGGGGTGCACCATCTTCCACAGCACCTGGTCGTCGGGGTGCAGGAGGATGGGCGCGCCCGTGGCCAGAGCGACGTCGGGTGCGGCGCGCACATGGTCGTCGTGGGCGTGGGTGCACACGATGGCCGACAGGCGACGGTCACCGACGGCTTCCAGGACGGCGTCGGAGTCGTGCGCCGCGTCGATGACGACCACCTCGTCGTCGTCCCCGATGATCCAGACGTTGTTCTCGACGTCCCAGGTTCCGCCGTCGAGGCTGAAGGTCCCGCCGGTGACGAGGTGTTCGATGCGCGATACGCCGGCCATCACAGCACCACCACCGAGCGCAGCACGTCGCCGCGGTGCATCTTCTCGAACGCCTCCTCCACGTCTCCGAGGCCGATGGTCTCGGAGACGAACGCGTCCAGGTCGAAACGGCCTCCCAGATACAGGTCGATGAGGGCCGGGAAGTCGCGCGAAGGCAGGCAGTCGCCGTACCAGCTGGACTTCAGCGAGCCGCCCCGTCCGAAGACGTCGAGCAGGGGCAGCTCCACCTTCATCTCCGGGGTCGGCACACCGACCAGCACGACCGTGCCGGCCAGGTCGCGGGCGTAGAAGGCCTGACGGTACGTCTCGGGGCGGCCGACCGCCTCCACAACGACGTCCGCGCCGAAGCCGCCCGTCAGCTCGCGCACCGCTTCCACGACATCGCCCTCGGCTCCGTCGACGATGTGGGTGGCCCCCATGGCCATGGCCCGGTCGAGCTTGCGCCGGTCGATGTCGACGGCGATGACCTTGCTCGCCCCGGCCAGCCGCGCGCCGGCGACGGCGGCCATTCCGACGCCGCCGCAGCCGATGACGGCGACGGAGTCGCCCCTGCCCACGGCGCCGGTGTTCACGGCCGCGCCGAAGCCCGCCATGACGCCGCACCCGAGCAGACCGGCTGCCGCCGCCGGGGCCGCCGGGTCCACCTTGGTGCACTGCCCGGCGGCTACCAGCGTCTTCTCCGCGAAGGCGCCGATGCCGAGCGCCGGCGAGAGCGGGGTGCCGTCGAGCAGCGTCATCGGTTGTGTCGCGTTGTGTGTGGCGAAGCAGTACCAGGGCTTGCCCTTGCTGCAAGCCCGGCACTGGCCGCACACCGCACGCCAGTTGAGGATGACGAAGTCGCCGGGCTCGACGCCGGTGACCCCCTCTCCGACCGCCTCGACGCGACCGGCCGCCTCATGCCCCAGAAGGAAGGGGAACTCGTCGTTGATCCCGCCCTCGCGGTAGTGGAGATCGGTATGACAGACGCCGCACGCCTCGACCTTGACCAGCGCCTCACCCGGGCCGGGGTCGGGGACGACGATCGTTTCGACGGAGACCGGGGCGCCCTTCTTCCGGGCGACGACGGCACGAACCTCGTGAGCCATGAGCTGCTCCTCAAGCGGGGAAATCCTCGCGAGTGCGTTGCCTCATTCGATACACGCACCGCTATACGCAACCGAGCATCGCGGAGGAGCAGGCCGGGGGTCAAGGGCCGGGTTCCAACCGGGTCGACTCGGCCGAGTCCGCCGGAACGAGGGAGGGCTTGCCACGGGCACACATGAGGGACCGCCCGGGCACCCCGCGCATGCGTCTGGTTTCGGCCGAGTCGCGCCCGTCACGCCCTTCCGGCGAGCCGTTCAGCCGGCCACCGATCATCACGAAGAGTAAGTCGACCCCGGCGTCCCCGGCCGGCACTTCCCCGGGAGGCTGCTGCTCAACGAACGCGGGCCGGTACGCGCCGAGGGTGTGGGTCCTCGACCTCTTCTTCACGGGCAGGAATGGCGAGGCTACGCCGAAGAGCTCGCCGCTCTGCCCACCGCTGATCGGCGGAAGGCCCTCACCGCGTCCGGGCCGATGACGTCACGCCGGCCCTCGCCGTACAGGCGGACAGGGATCAGGCCGACGATGTTCACCGTCCGGTCCTCCTCACGGCCCTTCATCGTCTGTGCCTCGGCACACATGAATGTGCAGGCCCGTTCCGGTGGCTGGAGCCGGTGAACGGGCCCAGGCACCTGAGCAGGCCACCGTGCTACGCATCCTGGCCGAGGGCGGCGAGGTCGTCACCGGCGACGTGAGCGAGGCGGGCCTGCAAGACACCTACGCCTACGCCAAGGCGGGCGCCGAAGGCGGCGCTGACGAGCGTTGAAACGGTCCCGAACAGCGAAGTCGAGTCAGTCCGTTATCGGCACCTCGCGATACGGGACCAGGCTGACCGGGCCGATGAGGCCGTACTCCTGGCGGGGCATCTCTGCCTGCCCGGGGAAGCCGTCGGTCACCCGCAGCCGGTTGCGGAGCGGGGTGGCGACACGGACGCTGTTTGTCGCTGGTCGGCGTCTGCGGGGCTTTCGGCGTCGCCGCACAGGCTCTGGGCGCCGTGCGGCGGTTCGTCCAGCGTTCGCGAGGCCCCTCTTCCTGACGTACCGCCGCCGTCCCGCGGCGGACGGACCGGCGGCGGGCTGCGCAGGAACCGTGTCGACAGGCGGCATCCCCGGGGACCGCGTCAGCGGCGCGCCACGCCCACTGCGGCCGCGCCGATGGCGGCTCCCAGCCCGACGACCGCGAGGACACGCAAGGCCCTCTCCTTCAACGGCGGGGTCGGTACCCGCAGTGCGTCCCGCTCGAGCGAGCGGGACGCGGCTCCCGCCCCCTCGGTGCGGGCCAGTTTCATCACCTCGGCGACATGCAGGGCCCGCCGCCCGGTGCCGGCGTCCTTGATCTGCGTCTTGCAGGAGAACCCGTCGGCGACGACCAGACAGTCGTCGTCCGCATCACGGACGGCCGGCAGCAGGGCCTGTTCGCCACAGTCCATGGAGATGTCGTACTTGCCGTCTTCGAAACCCCACGATCCGGCGAGTCCGCAGCACCCGCCCTGGAGGTTCTCTACCTCGAGGCCCATCTTCTCCAGCAGGTCCTGCTCGGGGTTCATCCCGCCGGTCGCGCGGTGATGGCAGTGGCCCCACAGCAGCGCCTTGCCGTCGAGCTTCGGTGGCTCGATGCCGAAGGTCTGGAAGAACTCCGGGAAGTGGTAGGCGTTGCGGGTCAGCCGCCGGGCGTCGTCGTCATGGGGCAGCAGTTTGGGCAGCTCGTCCTTGAAGACGGCCAGGCAGCTCGGCTCCATGCCGACGATCGGGGTGCCGGCCCTCAGGTGCGGGCGCAGCGTGTCCAGCACACGGTGCAGGTAGCGCTCGGCGGCGTCCAGGAAACCGTAGTCGTACAGCGGCCGCCCGCAGCAGATGTGGCCCTCCGGCATGACGACCCGCCAGCCCGCCGCCTCGATCGCCTCCACGCACGCCACGCCGACGCCGGTGTGGAAGTAGTTGTTGAAGGTGTCGGGGAACAGGACCACCGGACGCCCGGAGGGGTTGGCGGTGCCGCCCCGCCGGGCGAACCACTCCTGGAGTGTCATCGGCGCGAAACGCGGCAGCGGGCGTCGGCGGTCGATGCCCGCGGCCAGCTTCGCGAGGCGGGCGAGCCCCGGCGTGTGCGTGACCAGGTTGGCCACCTCCGGGACACGGGAGGCGATCCTGGCCGCCTGGTCGATGAATCCGAACGCGTAGGCATGGCGGGGGCGCCACCGGCGGGCCGACTTGAAGTGGTGGTAGAGGAACTCCGCCTTGTAGGTGGGCATGTCGACGTTGACGGGGCAGTCGTTGGTGCAGCCCTTGCAGGCCAGGCAGAGGTCAAGAGCGTCTTTCACCTCGTTGGACTGCCAGCCGTCGGTGATGACGTCGCCCTTGAGCATCTCGTACAGGAGCCGGGCCCGGCCGCGGGTGGTGTGCTTCTCCTCGCGGGTCACCTGATAGCTGGGGCACATCGTCGTCTCGGCCTGCGGCACCCGGCACTTGCCGATGCCGACACAGCGCAGGGTGGCGTGGGCGAAGTCGCCGCCGTCCTCTTGGTAGGCGAACTTCACCGGGTGGCGGGGCGGGTTGTAGTCGGTGCCGAGCTTGAGGTTCTCGTCCATCCGGTAGGCGTCGACCACCTTGCCGGGGCTCATCTTGCCCTGCGGGTCCCAGATCGCCTTGAACTCGCGCATGGCCTGGACGAGTTCCGGGCCGAACTGCTTCTCCAGCAGTTCGCCGCGCTGCTGACCGTCGCCGTGCTCGCCGGAGACCGAGCCGCCCATGCTCACGCACAGGTCGGCGGCCTCCTCCATGAACGTCCGGTAGGTGGCCAGGCCGTCGGCGGTGCGCAGGTCGAAGCTGAGCCTGCAGTGGATGCAGCCCTGGCCGAAGTGGCCGTACATGGCGCCGGTGATGCCGTGCCGGTCCATGACCTTGCGCAACTCGCGGACGTAGGTGCCGATGCGGTCGGGCGGCACCGCGGAGTCCTCCCAGCCGGGCCAGTGGTCCTTGCCGTCGGGCGGGAACGCGGTCGATCCGAGGCCGCTCTCGCGGATCGCCCACAGGTGTTCGCTGGTGCCGCCCTCCTGCTTGCTCCTGGCGATGCGGATGCGGTCGCGCGCGTAGCCCTTGTCGTCGGTGAGCCACCGTGTGAAGCCCTCCGCCCGGCTGATGGACTCCTCGGCGGTGTCCGCGCCGAACTGCACCACCAGCCACGCTCCGCCGCCCGGGCGCGGCAGCTCCTCGATGTCCTGCGCGTTCATGTTCTCCAGCTGCTGGTCCCGGATCAGCCGGTCGTCGAGCGCTTCGAGACCGATCGGCTTCCACCGCTCGATGAGTTCGGCGCAGTGCTCGGCGGCGTCGGCGAGGTCGTCGTACTCGACCACGACGGTGGTGCGCTGGAACAGGCCGGGCGTGAGCATGAGCGTCGAGCGCAGCACGGTCGCGCAGGTGCTCTCGGTGCCGACCAGTGCGCGGGCGACGTTGAACCCGCGTTCGGGCAGGAGTTCGTCGAGGTTGTAGCCGGATACCCGGCGCGGCACCTGCTGTTCGGAGTGGAAACCCGCCCGGATGGTTTCGGCGTACTTGTCGCGCAGGTCGCGCAGCGCGGCGTAGATCTCGCCCTTGCGGCCTCCCTTGGCGATGATCTTGTCGAGGTGGTTCTCCTCGTCCACGCCGACCCAGAAGCGTTCGCCGTCGTAGGTGACGACCTCCAGGGCGTGCACGTTGTCGCTGGTGCGCGGGCCGGGGCCGTACAGCTGCGACTGCACCGAGTGGATGCCGCAGGAGTTGTTGCCGATGTTGCCGCCGATCACGCAACGGGAGTGGGAGGAGGGGTCAGGGCCGAAGACCAGGTTGTGGCGGCCGGTGTGGCGGTTGAGGTCCTCGTTGATGACACCCGGCTCGCAGGTGACCAGGCGGCGGCGGACGTCCACTTCGCCGATGCCGGTGAGGTACTTCGAGTGGTCGATCACGACGGCTTCGTTCACCGTCTCGCCGGACAGGCTCGTACCGCCGCCGCGGCTGAGGACGGGCGCGCCGAAGCGGTGGCAGATCTTGTGCACCGCCACCACGTCGTCGAGGGTGCGGGGTACGACGACCGCGATCGGCACCTGACGGAAGTTGGAGGCGTCCTGGGCGTAGAGCGCCAGCGAGCCGGCGTCGAAGCGGACCTCGCCCTCGACCGCCTTGTGCAGTGCCTGTTCCAGTTTGCCCATGTCGACGGTGTGGCGGGCTCGCGGCGGTCCCGCGATCTCCGGATGCGTCCTCGCCGGGATGTCGCGCGTCGCGCGGCGTGTTGCCTTCGCCATCGGGTTCAGTTCTCCTTAGTACGCCTACTCAGAAGTACGCCTACTCAGACTGGTTGCGCCGCGTAGACACGGTGGGGTTCGGCGTCCGCCCATTTGATCTCCAGCCCGAGGCCCGGTCGCCCGGGGTCGGGGCGCAGGGCTCCCTCCTCGGGGGACAGGGTGCCGTCGAACAGCAGTCGCTCCACGCGCACGTGGTCGTGGAAGTACTCCAGGTGCCGCAGTCGGCGTACGGCGCAGAACGCGTGGGCGGACAGCGCGGGGGCGCAGTGGGCGGACAGGTCGAGGTGGCGGGTCGCCGACAGGCCCGCCACCTCCAGGAGCGCCGTGATGCCGCCGCACCGGGTGATGTCCGCCTGGAGGCAGTCCACGGCGGGGGGGTCCACGAGATTGACGAAGTCACGGGAGGTGAAGGCGTATTCGCCCGCCGCGATCTCCAAGCGCTCCGGGCCCCGGTCGCGGAGCATCCGCAGCCCTTCCAGGTCGGCCGAGCTGACGGGCTCCTCCAGCCACCGCACGTCCCACTCGTCATGGAACCTGCGCGCCCAGTACAGCGCCTCTTTGCGCGAGAGAGCCCCGTTGGCGTCCGTGAAGATCTCCGGTTCGTCACCGATCGCCTTCCGTACGGCGGTCAGACGGTTCGGGTCCCGTTCGGGCTCACGGGAGGTCTTGAGCTTGACCCGGGGGATGCCCTGGCCGACCCACCCGGCGAGCTGGTCGGTGAGCCGGTCGATCGGGTAATTCGTGAAGCCTCCGCTGCCGTAGACCGGTACCCGGTCGTGGTGAGCGGGCAGAAGACGGACCAGCGGCAGGTCCAGCAGCCTCGCCTTGAGGTCCCACAGAGCGACGTCGACGGCGGAGACGGCCATCGCTCCGACGCCCGGACGGCCTGCGTTGCGGATCTGCGCACCCATACGCTGCCAGAGCTCCGGCGGCGCGGTGACCTTCTGCCCGTCCAGCAGCGGTGCCAGTTTGGACGCCACGAAGGAGGCGACCGACACGTCTCCGTAGGTGTAGCCGAGTCCCGTTCTGCCGCCCGCGTGCACCCGGACCAGGACCATGGTCGTGGAGTCCCACTCCAGCGTCCCGTCCTGTTCGCTGCCGTCGGGGCCGTCGGTGGGCACCTCGAAGGCGTGCACGTCGACCGCGTCGATCCGGCATCCGTCCAGGCCCGCTCCGCCGCCGACGGTACGGCCGGTCACGGTTGCCTCCCCGGCAGGTGCTCGGCCAGCTCGGTGATCTTCTGCCGCGCCCCCTTGACGGCGATGCCCACTCCCTCCGGGTCCCGTACGGCCGCCTTGGCGGCCTTCTTGCCCTGCGTCTTCATGATGTGGGGCGGAATGGGCGCGATCTCGGCGTCGACCTTGAACTCCAGCACGACCGGCCGGTCACTGGACAGCGCCTCGTCCCACGCCTTGCCGATCTTCTTCGGCTTGTCGCAGTAGATGCCCTTCAGGCCGATGAGTTCGGCGTACTTGGCATACGGGATGTCCGGGATCTCCTGCGAGCCCTGGAACTTCGGATCACCGGCCATGGCGCGCTGTTCCCAGGTGACCTGGTTGAGGTCCTGGTTGTTGAACACGCAGAAGACGAACGGTGCCGGGCCGGACAGCCGGTCCAGGTACCGCTTGACGGTGATCATCTCGGCCATGCCGCTCATCTGGAACGCCCCGTCCCCGACAAAGGCGATGACAGGCCGGTCCGGGTGGGCGAACCGGGCGGCGATCGCGTAGGGGGTGCCCGGCCCCATCGTGGCCAGCGTGCCCGAGAGCGACGCCTGCATGCCTTTGCGCAGCTTGAGGTGCCTGGCCCACCAGTTGGTGCCGGAGCCCGAGTCGGCGGTGAGGATGACGTCATCTGGCAGCCGGGGCGAGAGTTCCGCCGCCACGGCCTCGGGGTTGATGGTCCCTCCGAAATGCTGGCCGGCCCGCTTCCGGCAGATGGCGTTCCACTCGGTGACGTCCTTCTCGATCTTCTCCCGCCAGCCGCGGTCCTCCTTGCGGCGCAGAAGCGGCAACAGGGCTTTGAGCGTCTCCTTGGAGTCCCCGACGAGGTGGGCGTCCATCGGGTAGCGGATGCCGATCATCCGCCCGTCGATGTCGATCTCCACACCTCGCGCCTGCCCTTCGTCCGGGAGCCACTCGGCGTAGGGGAAGCTGCTTCCGATCATGAAGAGGGTGTCGCAGCCGCGGATCATGTTGTCGCTGGCCTTGCTGCCGAGCAGGCCGATGGGGCCGGTGACGAAGGGCAGGTCGTCGGGCAGCACCTCGCGGCCGAGCAGAGCCTTGGCCACACCCGCGCCCAGGAGTTCGGCCGCCTCCACGACCTCGCTCTGCGCGTGCGCCGCCCCTTGGCCGATGATCATGGCGATCTTGTTGCCGGCGTTGAGAATGCCGGCAGCCCTGTGCAGCTCCCCCTCGTCGGGCAACAGGCGCGGGCGGCTCCAGCCGACACTGGAGAACACCGAGCCGTGCTTCTTCGGCGGCGAGGGCTGGGCGTCCTCCTCCTGGATGTCGTTCGGGATGAT
>NZ_JBEXSH010000136.1:0-14062 GCF_040613555.1 Streptomyces sp. NPDC006265 | reverse complement strand
GTGAAGCTCGACGGCGAGATCGTCGCCGTCGGCGTCCCCGGGGACCGCGAGGTCGACATGGACAAGGTCGAGGCGCACTTCGCCCCGGCCACCGTCGAGCTGGTCACCGAGACGGACTTCGCAGCCCGCCCCGAGCTGGTCCGCGGCTACGTCGGACCGCGGGGCCTGGAGAAGGTCACGTACATCGCCGACCCGCGGGTCGCCCCGGGCACGGCCTGGATCACCGGCGCCAACAAGGCCGGCACGCACACCAAGAACGTCGTCGCCGGCCGTGACTTCGAGGTCGACGCCTACGTCGACGTCGTCGTCGTGCAGGAGGGCGACCCCTGCCCGAAGTGCGGCACGGGCCTCGTCCTCGACCGCGCCATCGAGATCGGCCACATCTTCCAGCTGGGCCGCAAGTACGCCGACGCCCTCAAGCTCGACGTCCTCGGCCAGAACGGCAAGCCGGTCCGCGTCACCATGGGTTCCTACGGCATCGGTGTCTCCCGCGCGGTGGCCGCCCTGGCCGAGCAGAGCGCCGACGACAAGGGCCTGTGCTGGCCCGCCGAGGTGGCCCCGGCCGACGTCCACGTGGTCGCCGCCGGCAAGGCCCTGCAGACCGAGCTGGCCCTCGACATCTCCGGGAAGCTGGCCGCGGCCGGTGTCCGCGTCCTGGTCGACGACCGTCCCGGCGTCTCCCCGGGCGTCAAGTTCACGGACTCCGAGCTGATCGGCGTACCGAAGATCCTGGTGGCCGGCCGGCGCGCGGCCGACGGCGTGGTGGAACTGAAGGACCGCCGCACCGGCGAGCGCGAGGAACTGACGGTCGAGGAGGCCGTCGCCCGCCTCACGGCGTAGCACCGACAGGCCGACCGGGCGGACTGGCCGAATCAGTCCGCCCGGTTTCAAGGACGGGGTCCGAGTCGGCGGCCGAGGCGCAGTACGCGGATCCTCCGCGTCGACGCCCTACAGCCAGCTCGCGAATTCCAGCAGCAGCTCCGCATCGCGCGGCCGTCCGACCCGCCCCGCCCGCACGCCCGACTCCACGGCCCGGAACAGCGTCCAGCCCCGCAGCCGCTCCTGGTCCACGTCCAGGGACTCGGCGAGCCGCTTCACCCGGCGCCGGGTGGTGGCCGCGCCGGACGGCTGGGCGATCAGGTCCTCCACCCGGTCCCGGACCAGCCGGGCCAGATCGAAGGCGCACTCGCCGACCACCGGGTCGGGCCCCACGGCCAGCCACGGCATCCGCTCGCCGCCGAGCACTTTGCTCTGCCGGAACGTGCCGTGCAGCAGCCGGTGTTCGGGCGGCGCGGCCAGCAGCTCCTCGCGCGCCGCGAGCGCCAGGTCGACCAGCGGGGCCACCTCGGGATCGGCCCGGGCCCGGGCCCGCATCGCCTCGGCCTGCCGCCCGGTCCGGTCCGCCACGGTCTCGAAGGGGAAGTCGGCGGGCGGCTCCACCCACAGCCGCCGCAGCGTCCCCGCCGCCTCCAGCAGTGCCTTCGCCTCCGGCAGCGACCGCACCGACACGTCCGGATGCAGCCGCTCCAGCAGCAGGACCCCCTCCGCGGAGAAGGGCTCCAGCAGCTGCACGGCACCCCGCCCGGCCCAGTGCGCCAGCGCGGCCCGTTCCGCCTCGGGGCGGGCCCGGCCCGGTGCCAGCTTGAGCACGGCGGGCGTCCCGTCGGCGGCCCGCACCAGGACGACCAGGCTGCTGCGCCCGCCCGGCACCTGCACCCGCTCCACGGTCAACTCGCGTAGCGCGACGGCCTGCTGCGCCGCCTCGGGCAGCTTCTCCAGCCAGTCGTCACCGTCCGGTGCCGTCTCACCGAGCGCCCTGACCAGACGCTTCGGCGGTTCGAAGACCATGCGCGAGTCGTTCCCTTCATGCTGTCCGCGGTGCGTGCCCGGCCCGGGTCACGCCGTCGGCGCCGCCGAGGGCGGGGCCGTGCCGGCCCGCTCGGGGAGCCCAGGGAAGGCTACGCTCTCGCCGCGCCAGCGCACCGCCCGCACCGCCGCCTCCCGCAGCGCCTCGGCGGCCAGCGCCCGCCGTCCGCCGCCCGCCGCGCGCACCAGGTCGGCATACACCCCCGCCACCCGGTCCTCCAGCTCGGCCGCGAGCCGCACGGCCGCCGCCGGGTCCGGCACCTGGAAGGGCAGCGCGTAACCGGCGGACGCGGCCACCGGCCGGCCCCCCAGATCCTTCACCTCGCGCACCAGCGCATCCCTGCGCGCCCGGTGCGCGTCGTACGCCGTGTGTGCCTCGGTGCGCTGCCCGGCGCCGATCCTCCCGCCGACGATGCCGTAGCCGTACACCGCAGCGTGCTCGGCCGCCAGCGCCGCCTGCAGGGCCCGCAGCTCCCGGTCCTTCTCCTCGCTCACGCGTCACCCTCCGTCAGCAGATACACGTGCGCCGCCCCGGCCGCCGCCACCGACGCCAGCAGCCGTGCCAGCTCACCCGGCACCCCGCCGAGCGCCTTGGCCCGACGGTCGGCGAGCTCCCGCTCCGCCGCGGCGAGCCCGGCGAGGGCGTCCTTGTCGTTTCCCGGCACGGTCGCGGACGGAGAGGGAGAGGCCGACGAGGTCTCCGAGGAAGATGCGGAAGGGGACGCCGAGGGCGATGCCTTCCGGCCACCGCCGAACGCCCGCGCGTGCCGTACGACCTCTTCGCGCAGCGGCCGCAGCCGACCCGCGAGCCCCGGCCGGGCGGCGATCACCGCGTCGTAGCGCTCCAGCAGGCCCTCGCTGTCCCGGGCCGCACGTGCGCGTGCCCGGTCCGCCGCCGACGAGCCGTCGCCGGCCGGTCCGCCGGAGTCCTCGCCGGTGCAGCCCGTCAGGACGAGGGCCGCCGGGGCGACGGCGAGCACACTCCTTCTGCGCGGCCCCGAGCGGGCGCGCGGCGATGAGGGGAAGGGCACGTCAGACGTCCTCGGGGGCTCGTTGCGAGAAACATTCGTAAAAGCGGGGACTGCAAGGGCTGCACGCCCGTGATCACGGTACCCGGGCCCTCGCCCGGCATCACTCAGCGGCACCGTTCGTGACCGGGTGGACGGCAACACTCCCCGCGACCGGATACCCTTTGACCAGACACGCGCCCCAACCCACAACAGCACACGCGGCCGAGGAGTCACCCGGATGAGCACCACCCAGAGCGAGAGGCTGCGAGAACTGCTGGAGCCGCTCGTCACCTCCAAGGGCCTCGATCTCGAAGAGATCGAACTGGACTCCGTCGGACGCAAGCGTGTGCTGCGCGTGGTGGTCGACTCGGACACGGGCGCCGACCTGGACCGGATCGCCGATGTGAGCCGCGCGCTCTCGGCGAAGCTCGACGAGACGAACGCGATGGGCGAGGGCGAGTACACCCTCGAGGTCGGCACCCCGGGCGCGGAGCGCCCCCTCACGGAACACCGGCACTACATCCGTGCCACGGACCGGCTCGTGAAGTTCCAGCTGGCCGAGGGCGGCGAGCTGGTCGCCAGGATCCTGAAGGTCGACCAAGAGGGTGTCGACACCGAGGTGCCCGGAGTGAAGGGCCGCAAGGCCACCGCCCGCAGACTCGCCTTCGACGACATCGTCCGGGCGCGTGTCCAGGTCGAGTTCAGCCGCAAGGACAACAAGAAGGAAGAGGAGGCGTAGCCGTGGACATCGACATGAGCGCCCTGCGGGGCTTGGTTCGGGAGAAGGAGATCTCCTTCGACCTGCTGGTCGGGGCGATCGAGTCGGCCCTCCTCATCGCCTACCACCGCACCGAGGGAAGCCGCCGCCACGCGCGCGTGGAGCTCAACCGGGAGACCGGCCATGTGACCGTGTGGGCGAAGGAGGACCCCGACGACCTCGAGGAGGGCCAGGAGGCCCGCGAGTTCGACGACACCCCGTCCGGTTTCGGCCGTATCGCCGCCACCACGGCCAAGCAGGTCATCCTGCAGCGCCTGCGCGACGCCGAGGACGACGCGACGCTCGGCGAGTACGCCGGCCGCGAGGGCGACATCGTCACCGGCGTGGTCCAGCAGGGCCGCGACCCGAAGAACGTGCTCGTCGACATCGGCAAGCTCGAGGCCATCCTGCCGGTGCAGGAGCAGGTGCCGGGGGAGACGTACCCCCACGGCATGCGCCTGCGCTCCTACGTCGTCCGTGTGGCCAAGGGCGTCCGTGGGCCCTCCGTCACCCTCTCGCGCACGCACCCCAACCTGGTGAAGAAGCTCTTCGCCCTCGAGGTGCCGGAGATCGCCGACGGCTCGGTGGAGATCGCCGCGATCGCCCGTGAGGCCGGTCACCGCACGAAGATCGCCGTACGGTCCACCCGCTCCGGCCTCAACGCCAAGGGCGCCTGCATCGGCCCCATGGGCGGCCGTGTACGCAACGTCATGGGCGAGCTGAACGGTGAGAAGATCGACATCGTCGACTGGTCGGAGGACCCGGGCGACATGGTGGCGAACGCGCTGTCCCCGGCCCGTGTCTCCAAGGTGGAGATCGTGGACATGGCGACCCGGTCGGCCCGGGTGACCGTGCCCGACTACCAGCTGTCCCTGGCCATCGGCAAGGAGGGGCAGAACGCCCGCCTCGCGGCCCGGCTGACCGGCTGGCGGATCGACATCCGCCCGGACACGGAGCCGGCCGGGAGCAGCTCCGAGGAATAGATCCAAGCCGCGGGCCGTTCAGATCACGACAGGTTCATGCGCGCCAACTGTTCGAATCCTGCCCCAAAGGGGTGAGGCGCGCACGGGGAGGTAGACTTAAAGGTGTCTGGCCGGACGCGCGCCCGTGCATGCCCTGAACGCACCTGTGTGGGGTGTCGGGAGCGAGCGGCCAAGGCCGAACTGTTGCGGATCGTGACGATCAAGGACGCATGCGTTCCTGATCCACGCGGTACGCTGCCCGGCCGGGGTGCGTACGTACACCCCGCACCGGTCTGTCTCGACCAGGCGGTACGCCGCCGGGCGTTCCCGAGGGCACTGCGCGTCCCGGGGCCGCTCGACACAAAGGCGTTGCGCCGATACGTCGAGCAGACAACAGTTGCCGAGCAGGCAACACGGTAAGACGTGCCGTACGGAACCCCGTGCGGCTAGGTACCTCGCGAGTCGAAAGCAGGTCGAGATTGCGATGAGCACTCGATGAGTACGCGATGAGTACGCCCATGAACTAGCGACGGTCCGGACGCAACCCGGACCTCAAAGGAGCGAAGTGGCTAAGGTCCGGGTCTACGAACTCGCCAAGGAGTTCGGCGTCGAGAGCAAGGTCGTCATGGCCAAGCTCCAGGAACTCGGTGAATTCGTCCGTTCGGCGTCTTCGACAATCGAAGCGCCTGTTGTACGCAAGCTGACGGACGCCCTCCAGCAGGGCAACGGAGGCGGCAAGTCCGCCCCTGCCCGCAAGGCTGCCCCGGCGAAGCCGGGCGCCCCCTCTCCCGCGCAGGCTGCCCGTCCGGCCGCCCCGCGCCCGCCGGCCCCCAAGCCGGCTGCCGCCGAGAAGCCCGCGGCTCCGGCCGCGCCGGCCACTCCCGGCCCCCGTCCCACCCCGGGCCCGAAGCCCGCGCCGCGGCCTGCCCCGGCGTCCCCGGCTCCGACCACGCCCGAGTTCACGGCGCCCCCGGCGGCTCCCGCCGCGCCGGCCGCCTCCCAGGGCCAGGGCTCCGGCCCGCGTCCGGGCGCCCCGCGTCCGTCCGGCCAGTCGCCGCGTCCGGGTGCTCCGCGCCAGGGCGGTTCCGGCCAGGGCGGCCAGGGCCGCGGTGACCGTGGCGACCGTCCCGGCGCTCCGCGTCCGGGGGGCGGCGCCCCGCGTCCCGGCGCCCGTCCGGCGGGTCCCCGTCCGGGCAACAACCCGTTCACCTCTGGTGGCTCCACCGGCATGGCGCGCCCGCAGGCGCCCCGTCCTGTGTCTACGAGTGCGTGCGCAGCAGCGTCCTCATCGTGCGCATGGCCACCGACAGGTTGGCCAGGTCGAACGCGTCGGAGCTCTGGATGTCCTCCAGTGTGGTGCGGGCCCGGCCCAAGATCGCCGCGTTCTTCTGCTCCCACGCCTTGAAGCGCTGCTCGGGCGTCGAGGTGCCGTTGCCCACCGCCAGGACGTCCGCTGTCAGTGCCGCGTGCGCCGCATACAGGTCCTCGCGGATCGCCGCGCGGGCCATGGACTGCCAGCGGTCGGCGCGGGGCAGCTCGATGATCCGGTCCATGAGCTGGGTGATGCGCAGCCGGTCGGCGAGGTCGTAGTAGACCTCGGCGACGTCCAGCGGCTCCCGGCCCATGCGGTCGGCGATCGAGACGATGTCCAGCGTCGGGAAGGCCGAGGAGAAGCCCGCCACCCGGGTGGCCAGTTCGGCCGGGACACCGGCGCCCGTCAGCTCGTCGTAGATCTTCTGGTACCACTCCAGGTCGGCGCCGCGCAGCAGCTTCGGCAGCTCACCCCAGACCTGCTCGACCCGTTCGGCGAAGAAGTCGACCGTCCCGGCGAGCTCCAGCGGCTGGGGCCGGTTGTTGAGCAGCCAGCGCGTGCCGCGCTCCACCAGGCGGCGCGCGTGCAGCCGGATGCGGGTCTGGACCCCGGCCTCGACCTTGTTGTCGAGCGCCTCGACCCCGTCCCACACCGGGGACTGGCGGAAGATCGCCCGGGCCGCGGTCTGCGCCCGCACGATCTCCTCAAGCGACGCGCCGGTCTCCTCGCGCAGCCGGTGCAGATACGTCGTACCGCCCGTGTTCACCGTGTCGTTGACCAGCACGGTCGTGGTGATCTCACGGCGCAGCGGGTGGCAGACGAGGTGCTCGGGGAATTGCTCGCGCAGCTCGGTCGGGAAGTACGAGTGCAGCAGGGTACTCAGGTACGGGTCGTCCGGCAGCGAGGTGTGCAGCAGCTCCTCGGCGACCGTGATCTTCGTGTACGCCAGCAGCACGGCCGTCTCCGGGCCGGTCAGGCCCTGGCCCTGGGCGAGCCGCTCGCGGATCTGCCGGTCGGTGGGCAGGAACTCCAGCGCCCGGTCGAGGTGCCTCTCCCTGACCAGGTGCTTCATGAAGCGCTGCTGGGCGTGGAGCATGGCGCTGGACTGGGCGAGGGCGTTGGCGATCGCCGTGTTCTGCGCGTAGTTGTTGCGCAGCACCAGTCGGCCGACCTCGTCGGTCATCTCGGCGAGCAGCTTGTTGCGCTGCTTGACGGTCATGTCGCCGTCCCTGACCAGGCCGTTGAGCAGGATCTTGATGTTCACCTCGTGGTCGGAGGTGTCCACGCCGGCGCTGTTGTCGATGGCGTCGGTGTTGATCCGGCCGCCGTGCAGCGCGAACTCGATCCGGCCGAGCTGGGTCAGGCCGAGGTTGCCGCCCTCGCCGACGACGGCGACGCGCAGGTCCTTGCCGTCGACGCGGATGGCGTCGTTGGCCTTGTCGCCGACGTCCGGGTTGGACTCGGTGGAGGACTTGACGTACGTACCGATGCCGCCGTTCCACAGCAGGTCCACCGGCGCGTGCAGGATCGCCTTCATCAGGTCGGCCGGGGTCAGCTTGGTGACCTTGGCCTCGATGCCGAGGGCCTCGCGGATGTGCGCGTTGACCGGGATCGCCTTGGCCGTGCGCGGGAAGATGCCGCCGCCGGGCGACAGCAGTTCCTTGTCGTAGTCCTCCCAGCTGGAGCGGGGCAGCTCGAACAGGCGGCGGCGCTCGGCGTAGGAGGTGGCGGCGTCCGGGTCCGGGTCGATGAAGATGTGCCGGTGGTCGAATGCGGCCACCAGGCGGATGTGCTCGGAGAGGAGCATGCCGTTGCCGAACACGTCACCGGACATGTCACCGATGCCGACGACCGTGAAGTCCTCGGTCTGGCAGTCCACGCCCATGTCGCGGAAGTGCCGCTTGACGGATTCCCAGGCGCCGCGGGCGGTGATGCCCATGCCCTTGTGGTCGTAGCCGGCGGAGCCGCCCGAGGCGAAGGCGTCACCGAGCCAGAAGTTGTAGTTCTCGGCGACCCCGTTGGCGATGTCGGAGAACGTCGCGGTGCCCTTGTCGGCGGCGACGACGAGGTAGGTGTCGTCCTCGTCGTGCCGGACGACGTCCGCCGGGGGCACGACCTCACCGGCGACCATGTTGTCGGTGATGTCGAGCAGCGCCGAGATGAACGTCTTGTAGCTGGCGACACCCTCGGCGAGCCACGCGTCCCGGTCCACGGAAGGATCGGGCAGTTGCTTGGCGACGAAGCCACCCTTGGCGCCGACCGGCACGATGACGGTGTTCTTGACCATCTGTGCCTTGACCAGGCCGAGGATCTCGGTGCGGAAGTCCTCACGCCGGTCGGACCAGCGAAGGCCACCGCGCGCGACCTTGCCGAAGCGCAGGTGCACGCCCTCGACACGCGGCGAGTACACCCAGATCTCGAACGCCGGGCGGGGTGCCGGCAGATCGGGGATGGCCTGCGGGTCGAACTTCATGGAGACGTAGTCGTGCGGCCTGCCGCCCGCGGCCTCCTGGAAGAAGTTGGTCCGCAGCGTCGCCTTGATGACCGTCAGGAAGGACCTGAGGATCCGGTCCTCGTCGAGCGAGGCCACCTGGTCGAGGGCCGCGTCGACCTCCTCCAGCAGCGCATCCACGATCTCGTGCCCCGCGCGCTGCCGGTCCGGCGACATCCGCGCCTCGAACAAGGAGACGAGCAGGCGGGTGGTGTGAACGTTGTTGCGGAGGGTGTCCTCCATGTAGTCCTGGCTGAACGTCGACGCCGCCTGGCGCAGGTACTTGGCGTACGCGCGCAGCACCACGGCCTGGCGCCAGGTCAGCCCGGCGCTCAGCACGAGGGCGTTGAAGCCGTCGTTCTCCGCCTTGCCGGTCCAGGTGGCGGCGAAGGCGTCCTGGAAGCGCTCGCGGGCGTCGTCGCCGAAGTGGTCCCCGCCGTTCGCGCGGGGCATGCGCAGACCGAAGTCGTAGATCCAGGCCACGCTGCGGTCCGAGCAGCGCAGTTCGTACGGCCGCTCGTCGACGACCTCGACACCGAGCCGGTTGAGGACCGGCAGGACGGCCGAGAGGGAGATCGCGTCGCCCGTGCGGTAGATCTTGAAGCGGCGCTCCTCGGGGGCGGCGCCCACCGGCTCGTACAGGCTGAGCGCGAAGTCCGTGCCCTCCTCGGCGTTGAGCTGCTCGAGATGGACGAGGTCGGCGACCGCGGCGCGCGGGTTGTGGTCGGCCTTGTAGCCCTCGGGGAAGGCGCGCGCGTACCGGCGCATCGCCTCGGCCGCGTACTCCTCCCCTAGCTCGGCGTTGAGCGCCTCGGCGAAGGCGTCCTCCCAGGAGCGGGCGGCCTCCACCAGCCGGGCCTCGATGCGCTCCTTGTCGGAGTCGGACAGCTCCGGCAGTTCGGTGCCCTGCGGGACGCGGACCACGAAGTGCAGCCGGGACAGGATCGACTCGGTGTTCCAGGCCGTGAAGTCGACGCTGATGCCGCCCAGTTCCTCCTTCAGGATCTCGATGATCCTCAGGCGTACGGCCGTGGTGTAGCGGTCGCGCGGGAGGTAGACGAGGGCGGAGTAGTAGCGCCCGTACTCGTCCTGGCGCAGGTAGAGCCGGAGGCGCCTGCGCTCCTGGAGGTAGAGGACGGAGGTGACGATGGACCGCAGCTCGTCGGCCGGGGTCTGGAAGAGCTCGTCGCGCGGGTACGTCTCCAGGATCTGCGTCAGGTCGCGGCCGTCGTGGCTGTTGGGTGAGAACCCGGCGCTCTCCAGGACCTCCTCGACCTTGCGTCGGATGACCGGGACCCGGCGCACGGACTCGGTGTAGGCGGCGGAGGAGAACAGCCCGAGGAAGCGGCGCTCTCCGATGACGTTGCCTTCGGCGTCGAACTTCTTGACGCCGATGTAGTCCAGGTACGACGGCCGGTGCACGGTCGCCCGGCTGTTCGCCTTGGTCAGCACGAGCAGCTTGTGCTCGCGCGCCTTGGCCCGGGCGTCGGCGGGCAGCCGCTCGAACGACGGGCTGACGGGGTGGCTCTCCTCCCCGGCGTGCTGCGGGTCCGCGCGCAGTATGCCGAGCCCGGTGCCGGGCACGGCGGCCAGCGAGTCGTCGTCGCGCAGCTGGTACTCGCGGTAGCCGAGGAAGGTGAAGTGGTCGTCGGCGAGCCAGCGCAGCAGCTCGCGGGCCTCCTCGACCTGAGGTCCGGGCAGGTCGGCAGGGATGGACTCGTCCGGCAGCCCCTCCGCCAGCCGGATCGCCGCTTCCCGCATCTTGCCCCAGTCCTCGACGGCCTCACGGGAGTCGGACAGCACGCGCAGCAGGTCGGCGGTGATCTGCTTCAGATCGGCACGGTCGGTCTCACGGTCCATCTCGACATGGATCCAGGACTCGACGTGCGCGTCGTGCGGAAGGTCGCCGGTGGCCGGGGTCGACAGGACCTCGATGAGCTTGCCGGTGACATCGCGCCGCACGACGAACTGGGGGTGGATGACGACGTGGATCCCGCGTCCCTGACGCGTCAGCTCATTGGTGACGGAGTCGACGAGGAAGGGCATGTCGTCGGTGACGACCTCGACCACGGAGTGGCTGCAGGTCCACCCGTTCTCTTCCACCGTCGGGGTGTGCACCCGCACGTTCGCGGTGCCCTGGGGTCGGTTCTCGGCCAGCCGGTAGTGCGAGACGGCAGCTCCGAAGACATCGACCGGGTCGCGGTCGGTGAGGTCCTCCGGGGCCGTGTGCAGGTAGTAGCGCTGGAGGAACGTGAGGAGGGTCTCGCGGTCCGGGGCCTTCTGGGCGTCTGGGGTCTCCTCGCCCGTCGACCCGGTCGGTAGGTGACCCCCGACCGGGCTGTTCTCAGCTACCCGGGCGGCCCTCTCGAGCAACTCGGCCTTGGCTTCGTCCAGCTTGGTCTGCATTGTCCTCTGGCTCCTGTCGCGCGCCGTTGCGTGACGTAGAAGGAAGTACGGCCTCTGCGCTTACGACCTCACGTCGTGACACGGGGTATCCGGTCTCTTTCGACGCTATGCCGCAAGGTGAGATGAGCGGGGGTGTCTGAGCCATTCTTGAGCTGCTCCACCGGTGTGACGCTGCTCTCTGCGACGCCCGAATCCTGGTGATGCTCGGGGTCCCGGGAGTCCTCGATGCCACGTCCCGCCCGCGAAGACCAGCGACCGCCGCCCGGTCACGGATGTCGTCCGTGCTCTCCGGGCGCAGGGCAGGGACGACGACGTCCCCGCGAACTATCGCGCTGATCACGCCACCAAGGCTATCGCTCCTTACAGGGGCTCCGTCATGAGCCGTATGTGTACAAAACCAGCCCTGGAAGTTTGACGTTCTGCACAGTGTCGCTACGGGTTCCGGTCAGGTGCACCCGTCAGGCCGCGAGCCGCTCTGCCTCAGCAACCGCTTCCTCAAGCGTGTCCACGACAGGAACACCGACGGTTTCCAGACTCACCCGGCTGTGTGAGCCGCCGGTGTACAGCACGGCCCGGGCCCCGACGTGCAGCGCGGCGACCGCGTCGTCCGCCGCGTCCCCGATCACCACGGTCCGCTCCGGCGCCACGCCGCTCAGCGACGCCAGGTGCCGCACCATGTGCTCGGCCTTGCTGCCCCCTGACGGCCCGGTCCGCCCGTCGACCCGTATGAAGTGGGGCTCGATGCCGAATCCCCGCACCAGCGGAACCAGCTCCTCGTGCACGTACATGCTCAGGATCGACTGGCTGCGCCCCGCCGAGCGCCACCCGGCCAGCAGCTCCGCGGCCCCCACCGTCAGCCCGCACGCCGTCCGGTGCTCGGCGTAGTACCGGTGGAAGATGTCGTCCATGGCCTCCCACTCGGCCTGGGTCGGCAGCCGCCCCATCAGCCGCTCATAGAACTTCGGCACCGGTACGCAGTACAGCTCCCGGTACGTCTCCAGCGTCAGCGGCTCCAGCCCCAGGTCGGCGAAGGCCGCGTTCGTCGCCCCGATGATCGCGTCGATGTCGTGGAACAGCGTCCCGTTCCAGTCCCAGACGATGTGCGCGCCCGTCTTCATCCCCATGCCCAAAAACGTACCCGCCCGCACTGACAATCAAGAGAACGGCACCTCAACACGCCCCCCGCGGCCGGTTCAGACCCCGCGTCCCACCAGGTTCGCGATCTCCTGCGTGGCGAACCACAGCAGCTCGTGGTCCTCCGCCCCGTCCACGGCCGACTGCGCTTCGCCGTCCCCGCGGTCCGCCGCCGGCAGCGCCTCGGCGGCCGCCGTCACCCGGGCCTGCACGTCCGCCGCGTCGACGTGCACGGACGCGGCCTTGCCCAACGGCACCGGACCCGCGACCCGCACCTCTCCCGGCTCCGCGGGGTCGAGCGCCGGGTCGGTATCCGCAGTCACGGCCCGGTCGGCCACGTCGACGGCGATCACGACCCGGAGCCGTGGGGCCTCGGGCTCGGCCGCCAGCAGCCGCAGCGAGGCCAGCGCGGCCCGGCCGAGCGCCGCGTACTCCAGTTCCTCGACGTCGTCGGACGCGTACCACTCCCGCAGCCCGGGCGTCACGGCATAGGCGACGAACGCATCGGCTCCCAGCTCACCCGTCTTGTACGCCTCGGCGAGACCGGGGAGGGTCAGGGGCACGTAGACACGCATGGCTGGCCGCTTTCGTGGTCGTGGTCGGAGGGCCCCGGAGAGCTCCGGAGGGCCTTCAGGATACGTGCGGGGCGTCCCCTTTCGAGTCCCGCCCCGGGACGCCGGACGCGTCCACTCCGCGCCCGGAATTCACCCGGCACGCCCCCGCCCCCTCGGGCTCCCTCCCCCCGACACCACCCGGATAGGTGAACATTCCGGCGCCCGCGACCCGGATCCCGCTTCCTTGCCGCAGTCCCCGTCGACCCCGTACAAGATCACCAACCAGAAGTTACTCCCCGGTATCCACCGGGCCCACGAAACGGGGACCCCCATGCACAAGGTCATGACCAGGACCCGGCCCCGCCCGGCCACCCACCCGTCGGCGAGCACCACGCCGCGCACATCCACCGGCACCACACCTGCCCCGGGCAGCACCGCCCCACGCACCACCGCGAGCGCGACACCCCGCCCACCGGCAAGCACCGCGTCCGGCACCCCCGGCAGCGCATCACCCCGCACCTCCGCGCGCACCACCCCCCGCGCCCCCGGAAGCACAGCACCCCACCCGCCTGCGAACACCGCACCCCGCGTGCCCGCCGGCACCACCGCCCCGCGCTCTCCGGCGAGCACCACGCCCCGCGCCTTCGCGAACTCCACCCTCAGCGCCTCCGGCAGCGCAGCACCCCGCCGACCTGCGAGCGCCGCCGCATCCGGCGCCCCTGGCAGTGCCACACCCCGCGCCTTCGCGCACATCGCATCCTCAACCCCCGGCAACACAGCGCCCCGCCGAGCCGCGAGCACCGCACCCGGCGCTCTCGGCAGCCTCGCTCCCGACGCCCCGGGCCGCACCACGCCACACGCCCCCGCGAGCACCCCACGCCGCACCCCGGCGAACACCACACGGCCCACCCTCGGCGGCACCGGATCCGCGCCGCCCGTCCCCGCCGGTGCCGCGCCCCCGCGTTCCCCCGGCAGCGGGCGCTCCCGGCCTCCGGCTGCGGGCGGCCGTCCACCGGCCTCCGTCCGCGCCAGGGCCTCCCGTACCCGCCCCGCGGACACTCGGCCACCCTCCCTCTCCGCGATCCGCACAGCCGCCCGCAGGGCCGCGGGAACAAGCACCGACCCGGCGCCGCGCACGGACGTCACCGCCCCGGCCTCCGCCTCCACCGAAGCCGCTCCGCGCGTCCCGGCTCACGGGCCCCGGCACGCGGCGATCCCCCAGCCCCTGCCGACCGACCTCTTCGCCGACCTCCTCGTCGCCGTCCTGAGCGGCCACCGCCCCGTCCACTCGATGCTCCGCCACACCCGCGGCCGGGCCTACGACGAACTGGCCTGGCTGGCCGAACGCGGTCCCCTGCGCACCCGCGGCGCCCGCCCCGTCGTCCGCGACATCGGCTACTGCGAACCCCGCCCGGGCGCCATCGAGGCCTTCGCACGCATCGGCGCCGGCGACCGGCTGCGCGCCATGGCCTTCCGTCTGGAACTCGGCCAGGACCTGCGCTGGCGCTGCACGGCGGTGGAACTCGGGCCCCGCCCGCCCCGCCCGGAGTCCGACTGAGGCGCGCAAAGC
>NZ_JBEXSH010000135.1:0-14110 GCF_040613555.1 Streptomyces sp. NPDC006265 | reverse complement strand
GCGGCGTCCCGCTGCGCCTGCGCGACGAGATCCGCGTCCGGCGACTCGGTGACGGCCGTCAGCTCCTCCGGCGAGCGACCCGCCGCCGCGAGGACCAGGAGCAACAGCCCCTCCGGCGCACCACTTCCGCCGCTCTGTGCGCGCAGGCGCAGCGTCGTCCGCAGCTCCTCCGCCGGGGTCGCCGCCGAGACGTGACCGCGCGCGGACAGCCAGGCGCGGACGGACTCCAGGTCGTACAGCGGACTGCTGTCGGTGCCGCCGGACGGCGCGGGGAAGTCCTCGTGCCGACGGCGCCAGTTGCTGACCGTGGCGCGCGTGACCCCCGCGATGCGGGAGATCTCGGCGGCGGTCACCTGCGCGGATGACTGGGGCATGGCGAAAGTCCTGAGCCTCTCTGGAGTGAGCAGTCAACAACTTACAACACTCGTCAAATCTGTCAACGTGATTGACGATGCTTTCAGTGTTGTGCTTCTCTTGTGTTGCTTACGAGAGGGAGCCGCGAGATCTCCGGGGGAAGTTCCACGAAGAAGTACTGGGACGGCGTCGCAGTCAAGAGCGGCACATTTGACGTCTCAACTTCACTGGCGGGCCACCGAGGCGGGCCGCCACATCCGAGGCCTGTGAAACCGGAGTTCAACGCACCCACCAGACAACGGAGGACGCCATGACCTTCCAGCAGCCGCCCCAGCAGCCCGACCACCGTCCGCAGGGCACAGGCCCCTTCGGACTCGGCGTTCCCACCGGCCCCGTGCAGCCCACCCGCGGCCGCAGACGGTGGGTGAAGTACGGTGCGGTCGCGCTGGTTTCGCTGTCCATCGGCGCCGGTATCGGCGCGGGTGGCGGTTCCACCGAAACCGGCGGGGCGACGGCCGCCGACACCAAGGCAGGCCCCCGCCCCACGGTCACCGTCACCGAGACGGCCGAGGCCGACGCCAAGCCCGCCCCCACGGTCACCGAGACGGTGACGGCCAAGCCGAAGAAGACCAAGAAGCCGGGTCCGGCGACCAGTTTCTCCGGCGAGGGCGAGTTCGTGGTCGGCGAGGACATCAAGCCCGGCACCTACAAGACGGCCGGGCCGGAGGGCGGGTTCGGCTGCTACTGGGAGCGCGCCCGAAACGCCAGCGGTGAGTTCGACGCCATCATCGCCAACAACAACCTCAACGGGCCGGGACGGGTGACGCTCAACAGCGGGGAGTACTTCAAGACCAATCGGTGCCAGGAGTGGAAGCGGGTGGGGTGACCGGTTCCTGTGGCGCTCCCCGCCCCCGAGCGGCCAGGCAGGGCATCGCCGCTGGTGACGTCGGCTGCAGCGCTACTGAGACAGCGACGTCCTGCCTTACCATCAGGATCCACCGTGACCCGGTCGAGCTGGGGAGACTCGAGGGTCACGGCAAGGGGGGAGAGGACTCCATCGATGAGAACTGAGCCGGTCGCCTCCGAGGATCTGGACGCCTTGAGGCGTGCGGAGACGGAGAGGCGGGAGCAGCGCCGTCGGGCCCGGGAAACCGGCGTCGTCGCTCCTCTGCATGTACGGTGTCGCCACGCCAAGAGCGATGCCCTGCCGGAAGGGGAGGACACCGTCCCGGAGACGGCGACGCCCGAGCCGGTGCGGTTGCCCGAGCGAGTGCTGCGTGTGCTGGAGCGTGTTGTTGCCGAACTGGGGGAAGAGCCTTCGCTGACGGCGCGCCTGTCGCAACAGGCGGCTCACTCCTCGGATCCGCTACGCGCCGTCGCCGCGGCGGCCGCGGAGCTGGTGAGCCGGACGGACCCCCTGCTCGGCCTCGGTCATCTGCTCGATCTCACCGCCGGCGGCCTGCCGGTCCTCTCCGAGGAGGACCGGTCGCGTGCCGAGGTGCTCAGGTCCGGCCGTCTTCCTCTGCCGGAGCCGAGTCCCTCGTCCGTCGACGCATGGCAGTTGTGTCTGGAGTACCACGAGGCGCGGGGACGGGCTGTCCTGGGCGCCGAGGCATGGCAACGCCTCGTAGGGGAGTTGCCGTTGCCGGTGGTCGACGATCTGATCGACTCCGGTGTCCTCCGCAAGGCTCCGGCCCCTCGCACCTGGCCGGAGCGGACCGAGCGCGTCATGTATCTGACGGCGCGCCTCGACCCCGGGCATCTCTCCGACGACGACGTTCAGGCACTGGACTGGAGGGACGAGGCATGTCGCCGAACTTTGGCCGCGGGCGGGGCGGTCGAACCGGTCGACGGGCAGTACGACGAGTGGAGTCTGCGCTCGGCCCTCCTCGGCGGAGACGTGTCGGCCGTGGACGCCGTACGGCCCCATGACACCCAGGGCCTGCCGCCGGAGTTGTGCGACCTGGTTCTCTCCCTGAGGCACATTCGGCAGGGCGGCAACCCGGACGGCCGCCCGGGCCGTGACCGATCGCTCTTCGGTCTCCTCGAGGACTGCCTCCCGAACGACCGCCTTGTCTCCGGCGGCACACCGTTCCACTACTGGGCCGGGACCCGACGGCTGTACCGGCTGCTGGACGACATGCACTGGGCCATGGCCTGCCGGCCGGCGCAGACAGAGGAGGCTCTTCGCTCCGTGCTGCAGCAGGCCGCAGCCCTGCGTAACCGGGAGCCCCAGGGCGCCGCCGGTACGGCCGACCGGGAGGCGCGGGCCGTGCAGGCCTATGTCGCCTTCCTGCACGCCCGTCCCGGGGACGGCGACCGGCTCGACAAGGGGGTCGGACTCCTGGAGGACGTACTGAAGCGGGGAGGCAGACGTCGCGGCGGAGTCGGCGGAGCAGAACGACATCGTATGGAAGGCCTCAGCGAACTCCTGCAGTCGCTGCGGTTGAAGGCCAAGCCGCGCGACGTTCTCAACCCCTATCTCGCCCTGTGCGTCGAACACGACTCCGCCGAGTGGGGCCAGGGGTGGCGAGACCTGCGTCGTCAAGTGGCCACGGACCAGCTCGAGTACATCAACGGGGCGAAGGACCGCATTCGGCGCATCGAGACGGCGCGGCGCGTGGGACGCGAGCCCGAGGCGCTCTACGAACTCCCGCTCCATGAACGTTTCCTGTGGGTTCCGGCCGAACGCAACGAACTGCTGCAACCCGGCCCCCGCCCCCTGCACCGCCGGACGCCGCCCAGCAGCGAGCAGGAGAAGACATGGGCCGCCACACAGGCTGCCCGGGAGATCATCGGCCGTTGTGCCGCGAGAACGAGGAACCACCACTGATGCCCTCCGAGAACCAGCCGAACAGGTCGCCGGCCCAACCGCGACGCATCAAGGAGTTCGAGGGGGTGCGCAGTAAGCCCAAGCGGGCCGGCAGCGCCCGCCGGACCAAGCCGAAGGACGACTCGGAGCAGCCGCAGCGCACGAGCCAGGGCGCCATGGCGGAGGGCCGAGGAGCAAGGAAGGCCGGTACCGAGCTCCCTGGCAAGGGTGAGCGGAGCCAGGCATCACGGAGCCACGACGTCGAACCGTTGGTCGATCCTCGCTCGGATCCCGAGGTGATGTTCCGCATCCTCAGCGAGAAGATCGCGGCCAAGGTCGACCGGGCCGCGATGAAGGCCGGAGCGAGCGCCGCTCAGGAGGTCGGCAGACGGCTCACCGCAGAACTGGACGCGGCCATCGCGGGAGCGCAGTCGGCCGCCGGCAAGATGGGCACCTTGGTCCAGCAGGCCGTGCAGGCCGCGGTGGACGAGGCGCTGCGCACCGCGGTCCTCAACGCCACTCGGATCCACGAGGAGCATCTGGCACAACTGGCGCTGATCGACCGCACCGCCCAGACGGCGCAGGACCTCGACGCCGTACGACTGCGCGTCGACCAGGAGATGCGCCGATCGGGTCTCACCAGAATCACCGTCCCCGACCCCGGGTCCTTCAACCTGGTCAATCCGGCTGAGCACGAAGGAAGCACGAAGTACGAGGTGCTCGCCCCGGCTTATGCGGACAGCGGCAGCGGCCGCATCGTCCAGCGAGGTGAGATGCGGCGTCTGCCGTCCGATCCTCGCACGCCGGTCGCCGAAGGAGGGGACGCGCGATGACGTTCGGAATCGACTTCGGCACGAGCAACAGTGTCGTGGCACGCTGGACCGGCAGCGCCACCGAGGTGGTCCGAGTGGACTCGGCCGCACTGCCCGCGGAGTGGAACCGGCCGGGTTTCGATGAGCTGTTCCCCTCGGTGGTCTCCCTCCGGGACGTCCAGCGGACCCTGTGTTTCGGCTGGTCCGCCAAGTGTGAGACCGCGGAACCCCAGGACGCCGTCAAGCGCATGCTCGCCTCACGGCCCAGAGCGATGGACGAGGGTGGTGCCGTGGCCGGTACTGTTCCCGAGGAACACGAGGTCTGGCTGGGCGACGAGCCCTTCCGTAGTACGGCTGTCGCCGCGGCTCTCTTCGACCGTATGAGAGAAGGAGTGCGCCGCAATCTCCGCGAGATGGAGGCGGCGGTTGTCACCGTGCCCGCGAATGCCACAGGGGCCGCCCGCTATCGGACCAGGGCAGCAGCTCGTCTCGCCGCTATCAAGGTCAAAGCACTGATCAACGAGCCCACGGCGGCAGCGATCAGCTACGCGCACGACTTTCCCGGTGAAGGCCGTTTCCTCGTCTTCGACTGGGGCGGAGGGACCATCGACGTCACCCTTCTCGAACACTACGACGGCATCTTCGACGAGATCGCCTCACGGGGCATCACCGCTCTCGGTGGCCTCGAGTTCGACGAGGAACTTGTGAAACTCGTCCTGCGGAAACTGGGGAGCCATCCGGAGAGGCTGACCCGGCAGGAGGCACGTCGGTGGAGACGCCATGTCGAGCTGACGAAGATCGCACTGTCCCAGCCCGAGACGGACCAGGTGCTGTTCGAGCCGCTCGGAGGTTTCCCACCCGTGGTGATCCACCGGGAGGAGTTCGAACACGCGGTGGAGCCATTGGTTCGCCGTGCGCTCGTCCCTCTGGAGGAGTGCCTGCGTGATGTCGGCCTTGCCGCCGAGGACTTGGACGCCGTGCTGATGATCGGCGGAACGTCTCAGATCCCGTTGGTCAGGACCGAGGTTGAGCGCGTTCTCGGGGCAGCCGTGGTCGACTCGCGCCTGTGCAAGCCGATGACGGCCGTTGCGAGGGGAGCCGCCATCACCGCCGCCGAGATCGACGGTCTGATCCCCGAGACCACCATCTCCGTGGCCACGAGTCACGACCTCGGCCTGTCCTTCGAGGCAGGAGGCCGGAGAGGATTCGCCCCGCTCATCCCCCGGTACTCGACCCTTCCGGCGCGAGGGACCCGTAGCGCCATGCCGGCCGTACGCGGCGCGTCCAAGGTCGTCCTCGAGATCGTGGAGGGCGACGGAGAGCGTGCCGCGGACGACGAGCGGACGTTTCCCCTGGCGCGGCTGGAACTGCCGGTCCCGCAACCGAGCGCGGAGCCGTCGGACAACGTCTTCGACGTCGACTATCACTACGACCGCAGCGGCATCCTGAAGGTGCATGCCACAGCACGTCACACAGGCACCGTCATGCTCGACGAGGAACTGGACTGCTTCGGCCCCGACGGGACGCCGATCGCACAAGGGGCCGACAGAGAACTGGAACGGTTGCTCCGGCGCATCGATGAACCCGCTCCCCGCCCGGCCTCGTCGACCCCTCCGGAAACGGGGGCACCGAGGACCGAGCCGGAGACGTGGGAGGAACCGGTGGGCGAGGGAGCTCCGGCACTGGTGGTCGACGGCCGCGGAATCATGACCGCAGGCCGTAGCGCTGCCTCTCCCCGGCCGCCGAGCATGCGGCTTCTCGGGTCGGCTCTGCACGAAATCCGACGTCGCTACGCTCAGCACCATGTGGTCGCCGTGATCGGCACGGACCTTGTGGATCTCGTCGAGTACGACGAGCAGGAGCTGCTGGAACGGGCTGTCCAGGAAGGGCTGATCGTCACCGTTCCGTCGGCCTCTCCGCAGGCGGTGCTCAGCGTGGCGCAGCAGCTCAACGCTGTGGTCGTATCCATGGACGACCTGCGCCGCCTGCGACTGCCGTATCCGTGGGTCGCGGAGAAGGAGCGGTTCGTCAAGCTGGCTCGAGTGGAACGCCACTGGGTGTTCACCTAGACCGCGGTTGTGGGTGCCGACCTCACGATCGGCGCCCCCAGCAGTCTGGTACGTCCAGGCAGGAGGTGTCCGACCGTGGGTACGACGCCACCAGCGGAGCGGATGGTGTGCCTGACCCGCGCTCACCCGTGGACCCGTAGCCTTCTGGGCGTGGCCGACATCCATGAACTCCAGCTCGCGCTTCACCTACCGGGCACCGTCCCGCCGGAGGACCTCGCTCTGCTCCGCTGGCACTTGGGGCTGGAGGGCGGTCGGGGGAGTGACGCTTACGAGTACCCCCTGTGGGAGGCCCGAGGGCCGGCGGGGCGGATCGGGGGTGCACTGGTCGGGGAGCTGCATCCCGATGGTGCGCAATGGGCTCTGACCGTGAGGCAGGAGGTGCACCCTGATGAGTTCGACGATGTGCGCAGGATCGTGCTGTGGCTCGGCGCTCGTACGGCGACCGTGGGCACCGTCGGGTACTTCCGCTTCTACGAGACGAACGTCCCCGACGTGCTGGTCGCGGAGGCCGGAACCCTACGCCGGGAAGTCCTGCGTGGTGAGGCGGCCGTCGAGGCGTCGGGCCAGGTGATTCCCGACTTCTACGCCTGAAGGGTCGTCGTGGCGCCACCCTGTGCCTCGTGGCCCGGTACGGGCCTTGCGAGGTCCGGGGCGCCGAACTCGGCACGCAGTGCCTCGAAGGCGGTCACCTTGTCCTCGCCGAACCGGCGGACATGGGCGGCGTACTCGTCGGGGGAGACGAACGTTGACGGCCGGGACTTGGTGTGGAACTTGTCCGCGTACATCACCAGCCTCTCCTCCTCCGTCACCGCCAGGTAGTCGGCGGGAGGCAGGGGCAGTCCCTGGCTCACGATGTCGTGCCGCGTGAGTCCCACTCCGGTGTGGTGGGAGCAGAAGCGGCGGAGGGTCTCGGGGAAGCCCTCCGCTTCGAGGATCTCGTGGCCGAGCAGGCCGTGCCGGATGTAGTTCGGGTGGTCCAGGCGCCCCTCGGCGTCGTAGAGGTGGTAGACGCCGATGTCGTGGAGAAGGCAGCCGGCGCGGACCAGATCGGCGTCGAGGTGAGCGAGGTGGGGCGCCGACAGGAGCTGCTCGGCGATTCCCCAGACGATCTCGCAGTGCGTGTGGACGAGGGTGAACGCCTCGGTGGTGGGCGCGTACTTCTCGTGCAGCGCCTGGATCTCTGCGGGGCCCGGAATCCTCATCGGGGGAGCGTAACAACCGCTCGCCCGGCTGGGCCGGGAAGTTCCCGCTGCGGCCCTATTCACGCGATCGGATGGTGCTCCGGGGAGCGGGCACCTGCCCGGGGAGCGGGCCGTTCGAGCTGGTGACGGGACTTGTCGTCCCTTACTCAGCACGGTGACGGGAGCACATCATGGGCCTGCACTTCCACCGCAACCCCGACGGCACGACGACCGGGCGCAACGAGGCCAACGGCTTCGCCGTGACGCATGCCGACGAAGAAGAGGTCAAACGGCAGTTGTACGAGGACGCCGGGTGGGAGTACACGCCTCCACCGCCTCCGGTTCCGTCCGGGTTCCACCGGTTCGCCCTGGTGCACGACGAGTTCCGGGCCTCCGGGTTCGGGGACGAGAGGTATGCGGCGCTGCGGGCGCATCCGCCGGAGGGGTGCGTGCCGGTCGACTGGGGATGCTTCGCCCTGGAGTGTGTGCGGCCGGGCAAGACGCTCTTGGACGCGGTCGCCGGTACCGTCGCGGAGGTCCGGCGAGACCACGGCCTGGTGATGAACAGCCTGGGGGTCGAGAAGCCCGAGGAGTGGTACGACGCGGACACCAGGAACGGATACGCGGCGAACATCGTCGCGCACCTGGTGCTGATGGCCGCCGACCGTGCCCGACTGCTCGGGTATGGGCGCAAGGACGTGGTCCGGCTACTCGATGCCGCGGGGATCGAGTAGCCGGCGGAGGCGGGTCGGGGGTGGCTGTGGTGCGCCTCAGAGCACTGCGGTCGGCCCCGGCACGTAGTCCGGATCCACCTGTGCCGCCAGGTCCTCGCCCGTGCGCGCGTCGGCCCAGGCCCGGGCGTTGCGCAGATGGAACTCGACCGCGTGGCGGTGGAGGCGGTCCCAGTCGCGGGGGTGAGAGTCGACCGCCTCGCGCAGGACATCGAGGGCGTGGCGGTTGTGTGGCTCCAGCGACGCCAGTGCGTCGGGTCCGGACCCGGCCCGGCCCTGTTCCGCCGCGCGGACCCAGGGGGAGTGGACCAGGTGGGTCAGGAGGTCGTCGCCCACCTGCTCCTTGAGGAAGAGCAGGTCGTCCTCGCAGGTCACCTTGTTGCCGACGACCGCGATGCGGATCCCGAACTGTTCCGCGTGGTCGCGGTACTGACGGTAAACCGAGACCCCCTTGCGGGTGGGTTCCGCGACGAGGAACGTGATGTCGAAGCGGGTGAACAAGCCCGAGGCGAAAGCGTCCGCGCCCGCCGTCATGTCGACCACGACGTACTCGCCGGGGCCGTCCAGCAGGTGGCTCAGATACAGCTCCACCGCACCCAGCTTGGAGTGGTAGCAGGCCACGCCGAGGTCCGACTCGTCGAACTCGCCCGTCACCATGAGGGGCACACCGCCCGCCCGGCCGACGTGCCGGGCATGCAGTTCGTCGTCGCCGAGCGGACGGAGGAGGCGCGAGCCGCGGCCCGGTGGAGTCGTCTTGATCATCGCCTCGGGGGAGGGAATGCGGGGGTTGTCGCCCCGTAGGAACTTCTTGATCTCGGGCACGTGGGTGCCCAGGGGAGGGGCGGACTCCTCCTCGCCGCCGAGCGCCTCGGCCAGGTGCTGGTTGATGTCGCCGTCGACGGCGAGGACCGGGGCGCCGGAGCGCGCCAGGTGGCGGGAGAAGAGTGCGGACAGGGTGGTCTTGCCGCTGCCGCCTTTGCCGACGAACGCGATCCTCACGGCCGCTCCACCGTATTGAAAACGGATGTCATGTGACTAGGTTTAGGGAGCGCTCCTTGTCGGTGTCAAATCGCTTACTCCATATGGGACTTGGCGGAAGTCTCGGGCGGATCACCCGGTTGAGCGGCGTGTTCCGCTTGATGCATGTGCTATGCAAGTGCGTCACCAGAGCATCAAGAGTCGCCTCCGGTTCCTCACCGCCCTTGCCCTCGTACCGTGTACGACCGGCTGCTTCGCCTCCCCTGGCGGGGAGTCGCCGGTGTTCACCGGCGCCCGCAACAGCCTCCTGGACACCGGCGACCCCGTCGGCGTCCTCGGCGGCGAATACACCTGCGACGGCGGCTACAACCTGGCCCGACTGTGCGACACGAAGGTCGACCGGGCCGTCGCCGAGGCGGTCGGGACCGACGGCACCGGTGAGCGGCAGGACGCCGCGATGGCCGCCGAGGCCGCGATCCTCGGCACGGACGCGGTCGTGCCGCCGGCCCACCAGCAGATCATCGCCGGCGTCTCCACCGAGGTACGGGGCGTCCTGCTCGACCCGTACGAGCGGGCCCTGGTGGGCACCGGAACACGTCGCTGACGGGCCGGTTCAGGCGGGCAGCCTCGTGTCGATCACACAGCTGATCTCGACGAGCTGCCCGGGGAAGGTGAGTTCGGTGACGCCGAGGGCCGTGCTGACCGGACGGTGGGTGCCGAAGTACGCCCGGTTGCCCTTCGCGATCACCTCGGCGTTCCGCACGAGGTCGACCGCGTACAGAGTCTGGGAGACGATCTGGTTGCGGGTGGCGCCGTAGTGGGCCAGGACCTTGTCGAGGTTGAGGTAGGTCCGGCCGAGCTGGGCGGCGACATCGTCCTCGGGGTGGAAGGCGCCCGCCTCGTCGAACGAGAGCTGCCCGGAGACGTGGACCAGGTCACCGGACCTGATCGCCTGGGCGTAGCCGAAGTGGCTCTCGGCCGGTATGCCGTGGTCGTAGACGTCGAGTGTGGTCATGGTGCGGGTTCCTTCCGTAGGGCACGGACCGCAGGGCAGCGGGCCCGTGCTCTCTTGCGGTTACTCGGAAACCGTAGGAGAGTGACCGCCGACCTGGAAGAACGCACTTTTCGGTGACTGGGGAACCAGATGGTGACCAAGCAGTTGAGAGACCTGCCCGAGAACGCGGACCTGCGGCGGGCGGACTCCCTGGCCCGGGAGATCTTCTCCGACGTGGCCAACAAGTGGGCGCTGTTGATCATCGAGGCGCTCGGGGAACGCACCCTGCGCTTCAGCGAGTTGCGCGACGAGGTCGAGGGTGTCAGCCACAAGATGCTCACGCAGAACCTGCGGATGCTGGAGCGCAACGGCCTGCTCCACCGGAAGGTGCACCCCACCGTGCCGCCCAAGGTCGAGTACACGCTCACCGAGCCGGGCCGTGCCCTGCGCGCCACCGTCGACGCGATCTGCGGCTGGACCCACCAGTACCTCGGGCACATCGAGGCGGCCCGAGGGCGCTTCGGCACCTGACCGGCGAGGCCGGCCGGACGTCAGCTCGCGACCAGTTCCCGCACCTGACGGGGAGCCGCCTGCTCCGCGACGCGCGAGGTCCGGTACAGCCACAGCACGTCCCGCCCGAACGACCAGACCAGCAGGCCCAGCGCCAGGGCCGCGACCCCGAAGTTGGCCGCGTACGGCAGCAGATCGGCGCCGGCCAGGAGCAACAGCACACCCTGGAGTGCGGCGACGGTCTTGCGGGCGGTGCTCGCGGGGAGCGCGGCGGTCAGCCACGGCCACACCTTGGCCGCGGCGACGAAGACGTAGCGCATGCCGCCGATCAGCAGCACCCACGGGCCCAGTTGCATCGACACGTACACGCTCAGCACCAGGATCAGGAACGCGTCGACCTCCATGTCGAAGCGTGCCCCCAGCGGGGTCGAGGTGCCGGTGCGGCGGGCGACCTTGCCGTCGACGCCGTCGAGGATCAACGCCACCGCCGTCAGACCGACGAACAGCGACACCGGCGGTGAGCTCTGGAAGGAGTCGGCGACCAGGGCCGTGACCCCGCCGACAAGGGTGGCCCGGCCCAGGGTGACCCGGTTGGCCGCCCCGAACGAGCGCAGCCGCGAGCGGTGCAGGGCCCGGGAGAGCACCGCCCAGGTGGCGATCGCGAACGCGAGGCCGCTCAGCCAGCCCGCCGGCCCCATCCCGATCGCCGTGCCGATCAGGGCCAGCAGCAGGACCTGCACACCCGCCCCCAGGGCGGTCTCCTGCTGTACGAGCCTCGCGTCGTAAGTGTTGTTCAGGGCCACCGAACACCCTCCGGCCGTGTGACAGAGTCGATCAACGCCGCTACGTTGTGCGCGGCCTGTGCACCCCTCGGTACGCAAGCAGCTTCCCGATCGTTCAGGAGGACTTCGATGAAGCACACCGGACGTGCGTTCTGGATCGACTCGCCTGGGCGAGGCGGCATCCGGGACGTCACCCTGCCGGCGCCCGGCGAGGGCGAGGTGCTGGTCCGCACGCTGTTCTCCGGCGTGAGCCGCGGCACCGAGACGCTCGTCTTCCGCGGCGGAGTGCCCGTCAGCCAGCACACGGCCATGCGCGCGCCGTTCCAGGAAGGCGACTTCCCCGGCCCGGTGAAGTACGGCTACCTCAACGTCGGCGTGGTGGAGGAGGGACCCGAGGCGCTGAAGGGCCGTACGGTGTTCTGCCTCTACCCGCACCAGACGCGCTACGTCGTCCCGGCCGCCGCGGTCACTCCGGTCCCCGACACCGTGCCCGCCGAACGGGCCGTGCTCGCCGGAACCGTGGAGACCGCCGTCAACGCCCTGTGGGATGCCGCGCCCCTGGTCGGCGACCGGATCGCCGTGGTCGGCGGCGGCATGGTCGGCTGCTCGGTGGCCGCCCTCCTCGCCCGGTTCCCCGGCGTCCGCGTCCAACTGGTCGACGCCGACCCGTCCCGCGCGAAGACCGCCGAGGCGCTCGGCGTCGGCTTCGCCACCCCGGAGGACGCCGACGGGGACCGCGACCTCGTCGTGCACGCCAGCGCCACGGAACAGGGCCTCGCCCGGTCCCTGGAACTCCTCACCGCCGAGGGAACGGTCCTCGAACTCAGCTGGTACGGCGACCGGCAGGTCAGCCTCCCGCTCGGTGAGGCCTTCCACTCCCGGCGGCTCGTCATCCGCAGCAGCCAGGTCGGCACCGTCTCCCCGGCCCGCCCGAACCGCACCTACGCCGACCGGCTCGCCGTCGCCCTGGACCTGCTCGCCGATCCCGCGCTCGACGCCCTCATCACCGGCGAATCCCCCTTCGAGGACCTGCCGGACGTGCTGCCCAGGCTCGTCTCCGGCGAGGTCCCCGCGTTGTGCCACCGGGTCCGTTACGACCAGAGCGATCGACGCATCGGCTGACGATTCGTTCCATCCGTTACGACTTCGCCACGGCAAGAGCGCCTGACCTGAGAAAAGACGTACGGAAGGCTGAACAGGGGAAGGCAACGAGCCGTACTACCCGGCATCCCCGGCACCCGAGAGCGGGGAGCAGACGCGCCGCACCTGGAGGGTCGTCCGTTGTTCAGCATCACCGTCCGCGATCACATCATGATCGCCCACAGCTTCCGTGGCGACGTCTTCGGACCGGCACAGCGCCTCCACGGGGCCACATTCCTCGTGGACGCCACGTTCCGGCGCGAGCAGCTGGACGACGACAACATCGTCGTCGACATCGGGCTGGCCACCCAGGAACTCGGCGCGGTCGTCAGCGAGCTGAATTACCGCAATCTCGACAACGAGCCCGACTTCGCGGGGGTCAACACCTCCACGGAGTTCCTCGCCAAGGTCATCGCCGACCGGCTCGCCGAGCGCATCCACAAGGGGGCGCTGGGCGAGGGCGCCAAGGGCATCGCGGGCCTCACCGTCACGCTGCACGAGTCACACATCGCCTGGGCGAGTTACGAGCGTGCGCTGTGACCGACACGACGATCGAACGGCCCGGGCAGCCCGGCCCGGCGCCGGCACGGCTGAATTATGTTCCCGTGCAGCACGCTTCCCTGAAGAACGCCGAGATCATCCCCATGTCCCTGCGCACCGTGCACTTCGTGCTGCCGGGAGGCGTCGACGACCCGAAGGCGCCGAGCGGCGGCAACGCCTACGACCGGCGCGTGTGCCTGGACCTGCCCGGCTTCGGCTGGCAGGCGACCAAGCACGCCGTGCCCGGCGACTGGCCCCGGCCGGGAGCCGACGCCCGTGCGGAACTGGCAGGCGCCCTGGCCGCGTTGCCCGACGGGGCCGTCGTGCTCCTCGACGGGCTGGTGGCCTGCGGTGTGCCGGAGATCGTGGTGCCCGAGGCGGAGCGGCTGAGCATGGCCGTCCTCGTCCACCTCCCGCTCGGTGACGAGACGGGGCTCGACGCGGCGGTGGCCGCCGAGCTGGACGCCAAGGAGCGGACGGTGCTGCGGGCGGTGCCGGCGGTGATCGCCACCAGCGACTGGGCGGTCCGCCGCCTGGTCGCCCACCACGGCCTTCCCCCCGAGCGCGTCCATGTCGCCGCCCCCGGCGCCGACATCGCGCCGCTCGCGCCCGGCACCGACGGGGTGTCACGCCTGCTGTGCGTGGCCGCCGTGACCCCCCGCAAGGGCCAGCACCGGCTGGTGGAGGCACTGGCCGCGGTGAGCGACCTGCCGTGGAGCTGCGTGTGCGTCGGGAGTCTCACCCAGGACCCGGAGTACGTCGCCCATCTGCGGTCCCTCATCGACAAGCACGGCCTTCAGGACCGGTTGGAGCTGGCCGGGCCGAAGTCCGGCCCCGCGCTGGACGCCGCCTACGCGACCGCCGACCTGATGGTCCTCACCTCCTACGCCGAGACGTACGGCATGGCCGTGACCGAGGCGTTGGCCCGGGGCGTCCCGGTGATGGCCACGGACGTCGGCGGACTCCCCGAGGCGGTCGGCCGCGCACCCGACGGCGGCGTCCCCGGCATCCTCGTCCCGCCGGAGAACCCCGCCGCCATCGCAGCCGAACTGCGCGGCTGGTTCGGCGAGGCGGACGTACGACGCCGCCTGAAGGCCGCCGCCCGCAGCCGCCGCGCCGCCCTCGACGGCTGGGCGACGACCGCACAGAGCCTGGCGGCGGTGCTGCGCCGGCTTCCGACCGAACCCCGGAGGGCCGCATGACGAAC
>NZ_JBEXSH010000134.1:0-14217 GCF_040613555.1 Streptomyces sp. NPDC006265 | reverse complement strand
GTTGTCGGGGGCCACTCGATTAACAGATCCGGTCAAACGTCCGCCTGCCGGGCAGTCACGCGAACGGGCGAAAGCGTGGATTACGCTCTGAGGCATGGCCGACGCACCGTACAAGCTGATCCTCCTCCGCCACGGCGAGAGCGAGTGGAACGCGAAGAACCTGTTCACCGGCTGGGTGGACGTCAATCTCAACGAGAAGGGCGAGAAGGAGGCAGTCCGCGGTGGCGAGCTCCTGAAGGACGCCGATCTCCTGCCCGACGTGGTCCACACGTCCCTCCAGAAGCGCGCGATCCGCACCGCGCAGCTGGCCCTGGAGGCCGCGGACCGCCACTGGATCCCGGTCCACCGCAGCTGGCGCCTCAACGAGCGCCACTACGGCGCCCTCCAGGGCAAGGACAAGGCCCAGACGCTCGCCGAGTTCGGCGAGGAGCAGTTCATGCTGTGGCGCCGGTCCTACGACACCCCGCCCCCGGCGCTGGACGTCGACGCCGAGTACTCCCAGTTCGCCGACCCGCGCTACGCGGCCCTCCCGCCGGAGCTGCGGCCGCGTACGGAGTGCCTGAAGGACGTCGTCGTCCGCATGCTCCCGTACTGGTTCGACGCGATCGTCCCCGACCTGCTGACCGGCCGCACGGTCCTGGTCGCGGCCCACGGCAACTCGCTCCGCGCCCTGGTCAAGCACCTGGACGGCATCTCCGACGCGGACATCGCGGGCCTCAACATCCCCACGGGCATCCCGCTCTCCTACGAGCTCGACGCCGACTTCAAGCCCCTCAACCCGGGCGGCACGTACCTGGACCCCGAGGCGGCGGCAGCGGCCATCGAGGCGGTCAAGAACCAGGGCAAGAAGAAGTAAGCAGAGCTGATCATGGCCCCTACCCGCGGTTTCTCCGCTGGCAGGGGCCTTGCTGCTGCGGTGGGACCGTCTCAGGGCCGGCAGCTGCTTGATCGGGCCGTGCTCAGTGATCGAGGAAGTCCGGCTCCGGCTGTTCCCCCGCTTCTGCATGTGCTCCCACCGCACGCAGGGCCGTGACGGCCGCCTCGGCGTCTTCCTGAGGCACGCCGACGAGGATCACGGCTGGGATCGGTGTTGCGGCCGAGGCGAGCGCCCGCGCGGGCCGGTGAAGATCAGCCGCTTCGTCACTCAGTTCTCGGCGTACTGCTGGAACGTGATGCCGTACCGCTCGCTCTCGACCCTGCTGGTTTTGCCGTCCTGGCCAACGTCAGTACCGGCTCACGCCGAGTCGGTGACGCGCGTGTAGGTGAGGAACAGCGCTCCGCTCTCCAGGACGGTGTGGTCCGTGAGTTGCCAGCGACGCGGTTCGAAGGTGGCGTTGCGGGAAAAGAGTGGGATCCCGGCACTGATCGTCAGGGACCCCGCCTTGAGGATCAGCTGATCGATCTCGGCGTACAGGGCATTGGCCAGTTCGGCACCACCGATCAACCAGATGTCCTTACCGTCCTCTTGCTTCAGCTCGCGCACCTTGGCCACCGGATCGTCCGCCACCAGTTCGACGGCAGGGTCCGGGCTCTCGGACAGGGTTCGTGAGAAAACGAGATGACGCAGGTGAGGGTAGGCGTCGGCGGTAATTCCGGCCGCGAGGCCGATCTCGTAGGTGCGCCGTCCTTCGAGGACGGTGTCAAAGCGTGCCCCTTCGGCCGTGACGGACAGTGCCGCCCGGGCTGGAGCGGGCAGAGTCTCCGGGTACTCGGTCACGATGTGCTGGAGGTAGTCGTCGGGGATCGGCCAGAAGCCGTTCGGGCCGGTGGGATCGGCGCCGTCCGGCCCGGCGATAAAGCCGTCGAGCGTGGTGGCTGTGTAGTAGACGAGCCTGCGCACGGATGGCCTTTCGTCGATTGGCTGCGATGGTGCGGCGGTATCGCATGAGGACCCGGGAAAAGCCTGTGCCTGAAGGTCGTACCACAGCCGTGCCCCATCCGTGTCCGGTCCTTCCGGTCCTCCGGGAAACCACGGGGAACAACGGCGGCGAGGTTGAGCCACCCTGTGCTCACGACGCGAACCCGCGGGCCGCGCGCAGGATGTCACCTGGGGCCGTCCCGCACTGGGCCCATGCGATACCGACACCTGCGTGCATGCGCACGACCTGGTCGTCCAGGCGGATCGGCTGGTGGATCCGGGACTGTATCGACACCGCGGCGGAGTGCGCCTCGGCATGGCCGAAGCCGTCGGCGAGGACGACGAACTCGTCACCGCCGTACCGGGCCACCGTGTCGCCGTCGCGTACGGCCTGACCGAGTCGCCGGGCGACCTCGACGAGGACGCCGTCCCCCGCGTCGTACCCGAAACGGGTGTTGATCGCCTTGAAGTCGCGGAGGGCGAAGAACACCACCGCCAGGCCGTGGGCGGTGTCGTCGCCCACGGGGGCCCATACGTGGGTGTGGGCGGTCGCGGCCTGGTCGGCGTGGTCGAGGTAGGGGTCGTCCATTCCCGCAGCGGCGGCGTCGGACCCGTGCTCTCGGAGTGCGCAGAGCCGGGCGTCTATACGGGCGTGCAGCTCTGCGGAGTTCGGCAGGCCGGTGAGGGCGTCGTGCGAGGCGCGGTGCGCGAGATCGAACTCGCGGCGCTTGCGCTCCTCGATGTCCTCGATGTGAGTGAGCAGGAAGCGGGGCCCGTCGGCGTGGTCCGCGACCACGCTGTTGCGCAGCGAGACCCACAGGTACGTCCCGTCGCGGCGCCCGAGGCGCAGTTCCGCGCGTCCGCCCTCCGCGGAGGTACGCAGCAGGGGGCCTATGTCCTCGGGGTGGACGAGGTCGGAGAACGAGTAGCGGCGCATGGCGGACGCCGGGCGGCCGAGCATGCGGCACAGCGCGTCGTTCGTCCGGAGGATGCGGCCGTGGCCGGCGTCGCCCATCTCGGCGATGGCCATACCGTTGGGCGCGTACTCGAAGGCCTGCCGGAAGGATTCCTCGCTGGCCCGCAGCGCCTGCTGTTCCCTTTCCTGTCTGACCAGTGCGCGTTGCATGTTGGCGCGCAGCCGGGCGTTGCTGATCGCGACGGCGGCCTGGAAGGCATACTCCTCCAGGTCCCGGCGTTCGTCCGGCCTGGGGCGGCGGCGGGTGAGGGGGTGGTCGACGGAGATCACGCCGAGCAGCTCACCGTGGGAGGCGCCGGAAGCGCTGCGGGCGTACATGGGGGCGAAGAGCCGGTCGGCCGGGTGCCACTCGTCCTCGAAGCGGGGGGCGGGGCCGTCGGCGTACCACTGCGGGACGTCGTCGTCGTCGAGGACCCAGCCCTCGGTGTGCGGTATGAACACAAGGTCGCCCCAGTGCTCGCCCATGCCGAGGCGGCGTTCCCAGGACTCGCGGGAGCCGACACGGCCGGTGATCTGCGCCTCGGCGGTGGAGTTGCCCGCGAAGGCGGCGACGACGAGGTCGCCGTCCGGGCGGACGAGGTTGACGCACGCCAGCTCGTACCCGAGCCCGGTCACGACTCCGTCGGCGACGATCTGCAGGGTGTCCGCGAGGCTGCGGGCGAGATGGAGGCCCTGGACCGCGGCCTGCAGATTGTGGCTCTTGTCGATGGCGAGCGCGCTGCGGGTGGCGAACTCGGCGGCGACCGACAGATCGGCGTCCTGGAAGGCCCGCTCGGCGGCGTGCCGCAGGAGGACCGCCGTGCCGATGATCCGCCTGCGACCGTGCAGGGGCACCAGGACGGTGTGGCCTCCGCCGGGTGTCCCATGCCCCTCACCGAGCAGTTCCGGCAGCGCGGCGCCACCGACCGGCGAGTCGGTGGCGACCGGCAGTGCCCCGTTCAGTACTTCGAAGAGCGCGCTGCCGGGGCGTACCTCGCACAGCGCGGCACCCCCTCCGGCGTGGAGCGGGTGCACCTGTTGCAGTCGCAGCACCAGCGGGCCCACTTGTTCCTCGTCGCCCACCGGGATCGGGTCCCGCAGATAGACCATGACCGCGTCGGCGACCGTGGGGACGACGGCCCGGCACAATCGCGTGACGATGTCCTCCGGGTCCCTCCCCCGGGTGATCCGGCGGGCCGCCTCGGAGATGTCCCCCTGGGGGTCGGCGGCCGGAGACCGTGGGGATTCGAGCGCGGGGAGGGATGTCTCCTGGCTGGTCGGCGGGTTGTTCGGGGTTGTCCCGGACAACTCGGAGGGTTGTCTCCCCAGGCTCTGCCGGACCTGCCCGGGCACGGAGACGCCGGCTTCCACGGAAGAGGCCGAGGGAAGCGAGGACGACCAGTAGCCCACCTCGTCGGCGGCCTGCTGGACGGCCTCGTGCTCCTCGTCGAGGACGGCGCGCGCCTTCTCCAGCGCACGGTCCACGTCGTCGAGCGCGGCGTCGTCGGAGCTGAGCGCGTGCAGATCGGGCCGGGACGGCAGCGGCGCCGGCTCCTGCGTCCGGGAGGGGCCCTCCTCTCCCATGCGGAGCCGCAACTCGGCGAGTTCGGCCTCCAGTTCGTGGATACGGCGGGCCGCGTGGTCGGCGACCTGCTGGGCGATGCCCCGCTCCCGCTCGGCGCGGACCAGTTGGTCGCGCAGTTCCGTCTCCTGTCGCTGTGCCCGTGAGAGGAGCTCGATCACCCCTTGGCCGTCAGGGAGTTCGACCGTCACCGACTCCAGCGCGTCGAGCCGACGCCTCAGCTCGGCGACCTTCGCCTGGGCCTGTCCGAGCATGACGAACAGCAACGTGGCGATCGACAGGGCCTGTTGCCGTCCATGCTCGCCGGCCTCGTAGGCCTGCCGGGCGCGCTGCATCTCCTGAAGGACCTCGATGGTGCGGTCCTTGGCCTCCAGCAACTCCCGGGCGGGCACCAGCTCCTGCGCTTCCGTGATCGCTGTGGGGTTCGTACCCGCCCGGTCCCACAGCGCCCTCGCCTCCCCGAGGCGTCGCCGGGAGAGGTCGGTCCGTTCGTCGGGGAAACACACGTCGGCCACGGCCTCGACGAGGTCCCACTCCAGCGACTGGCCGGACAGCCGTTCACGCAACCGGCGTAACTCGGGCACGGCCCCGGCGACGAAGTGCTCGGGAGTGAGGCGTGCGTGCAACTGACGTACGGAAACCGCTGTTTCGTCGAGCCAGGACCGCACCACCGCGACCAGCTGGTTGATCTCGACGCACGAGCCCCGGGCCGGTCCCCACGGCCGCCCCGCCCGTTTCCTGTCCCCGGTCACGCGTTCTCCCCCGTGGTTTGTTCGCCGGACAACCCCCTGTTGTCACCGGAGAATCATCCAACCGCCCCACCTGCGGTTCCGCCCGGCGATCGTCGTAATCCGTCATCGACACCACACGACCCAGGCGGTGCCTTCATGAAACACACCTTCCCGGCGTTCCTGCTCCTCGCGCTGGCGGTGGCCGTCCTCTTCTCCGTCGTCGCCGCGGCGATCGCCTTCGCCCTCGCCCGCTGGGAGGGAGCCGCGGTGCCGACGGCCCTGTCCCGCTGCGGCATCGCGTTCGCCGCGAGCCTCACCCTGTGCCTGGCCGTCTTCGCGGCATTGGACCGGACGTAGCGGAGCGGGCAGGGGACAGACGGGACGACGGGCCGAGCCCTGCCGCCGCCTTCGACGACGCCCGCGCCATCCCGACCGACCGACCGACCGGCCGGCCGCTCTGCTCGGCGGGGCGGATCGGCTGCCCGTCCGCGTCCCGCACGACGGCACGGACGGGTTCGGCGCAGCGTACTGGCGCCGCCCCCACGCCTCCCTCGGCCCGCAGGTCCGTGCCGGAACCTCCATGCTCGCCCAGACCGGAGAGGACGTCCTCGCTCCCGGCCTGGCCACACTCGCCGACGTCCTCGCGACTCGCCGCCGGCACGACTGCCGCGCCGACCTGCTCGCACTCGACACCACGGACGTCGGCTACCGACTCCTGGTGGCGGACGTCTGACGCCCACAAGCCCGATATTCGATGGCGGCCCCACTCCCCCCGGTCCACCATGCCCGCATGGTCTCAGGTGAGCACACCGGCGAAGCAGCGATACCAGAAGCCTCGGATACGACGCGGTGGACGCGGGCGACCGTCTACCCCGACATGTGGGTCGACCCCGACGACGACCCCCGCGAGACCGACGCCCAGCCCGCCGACGAACGCGGCATCCTCCTGGACCACCTGCGCAGCTACCGCCTCACGCTGGAGATGAAGTGCGCGGGCCTGAACGCCGAGCAGATGGCCCGGCGCTCCGCCCCGCCGTCGACGATGTCCCTGCTCGGGCTGGTACGGCACCTGACCGAGGAGGAGCGGCACGTCCGCCGGGTGATGGCCGGAGAGGACGCGCCGAAGCTGTACCGCACGGCGGAGGACCGGGACGGTGACTTCAACGGCGCGGTCGCCGACCCGGAGGTCGTGGACGCGGCCTGGCGGCAGTGGCGTACCGAGGTCGAGCGCACCGACCACTACCTGGCCGGCGTCACCGACCTCGCCACCCGCAACGCCGGCCACTCCGGCTTCGGCCCCGAACCCGGCGGACACCTCCGGCTTCGTGACCTCCTGGTCGCGCAGATCGGCGAGTACGCACGGCACTGCGGCCACGCCGACCTGCTGCGCGAACGCATCGACGGCCGCGTCGGGCAGTGAACGAAAACCGCTGAGAAAAAAACTTCGGCGGCGATGTCGAGAACCCGCGTCCGGCTCCGTCCCCGGGGTGAAGGCGGCCAGGATGGGTCGCACCGGCACCGAGGAGAAGACGATGGCCAAGTACCTGCTTCTGAAGCACTACCGCGGCGCCCCGGCAGCGGTCAACGACGTGCCCATGGACCACTGGACGCCGGAGGAGATCTCCGCGCACATCCAGTACATGAACGACTTCGCGGCCCGGCTGGAGAAGACCGGCGAGTTCGTCGACGGTCAGGCGCTCGCCCCCGAGGGCGCGTGGGTCCGGTACGACGGTGAGGGGCGCCCGCCGGTCACCGACGGCCCGTTCGCCGAGACCAAGGACCTCATCGCCGGCTGGATGATCATCGACGTCGACAGCTACGAGCGTGCCGTCGAGCTGGCCGGGGAGCTGTCCGCGGCCCCCGGCGCGGGCGGCAAGCCGATCCACGAGTGGCTGGAGGTGCGTCCGTTCCTGACCGCGCCGCCCACCATTCCGGAGTGCTCCGTCCATGGATGAGGCACTGCTCCGCAGCCTCACCCCGACCGTGCTCACCGTCCTCGTCCGCCGCGGAGCCGACTTCGCGGCGGCCGAGGACGCCGTGCAGGACGCGCTCATCGAGGCGCTCCGCGTGTGGCCGGCCGGCCCTCCGAGGGACGCGAAGGGCTGGCTGGTCACCGTGGCCTGGCGCAAGTTCCTCGACCAGGCGCGGGCGGACAGCGCCCGCCGCCGGCGTGAGGACCGGGTCGACGAGGAGCCGGCGCCCGGGCCCACGCCCGACGCCGACGACACGCTCCAGCTCTACTTCCTGTGCGCCCACCCCTCGCTGACACCGTCGTCGGCGGTCGCGCTCACGCTGCGCGCCGTCGGCGGGCTCACCACGCGGCAGATCGCCGAGGCCTACCTGGTGCCCGAGGCAACCATGGCGCAGCGCATCAGCCGTGCCAAGCGCACCGTCTCCGGCGTGCGGTTCGACCAGCCCGGCGATGTCGCGACCGTGCTGCGCGTGCTCTACCTGGTCTTCAACGAGGGCTACTCCGGCGACATCGACCTCGCCGCCGAGGCCATCCGGCTCACCCGGCAGCTCGCGGGCACGATCGACCACCCCGAGGTGGCCGGGCTGCTGGCGCTCATGCTGCTGCACCACGCCCGGCGCGCCGGCCGTACCGCGCCCGACGGCAGCCTGGTGCCGCTCGCCGAGCAGGACCGCAGCCGGTGGGACACCGCGTCGATCGCCGAGGGCATCGGGATCCTTCAGGCGGCACTCGCCCGCGACCGGCTGGGCGAGTTTCAGGCGCAGGCCGCCATCGCGGCACTCCACGCCGACGCGTTCACCGCCGAGGAGACCGACTGGGTGCAGATCGTGGAGTGGTACGACGAACTGCTGCGCCTGACGGACAACCCGGTCGTGCGGCTCAACCGCGCGGTGGCCGTGGGCGAGGCCGACGGCCCGCGCGCCGGACTGGCGGCGCTCGCGGCACTGGACGACTCGCTGCCCCGCCACACCGCTGTGGCGGCGTACCTCCACGAGCGCGACGGCGACCCGGAAACGGCCGCCCGCCTGTACGCCGAGGCGGCCCGCAAGGCTCCCAACCTCGCCGAACGCGACTACCTGACCCGCCAGGCGGCCCGCCTCAACGCCGACCGGCGCCACTGACGGGCCGCGTGCGGCAGGTCACCGCACGGTCAACGGCACAGGGTGCACCTCGTCCGCCTTGTGCCCGGCGCGCTCGTGAATGCGCTGGACGGCTTCGGCCGATGGGGCTTCGGAGAGGCAGTAGACGTGGCCGGACTCCGGGTCCGCCCAGGCCATCTCGAAGTGGACCTGCTCGTCCTCCTCTATCGCGAGGTCCGCGTTGTGGGCTTCACGCAGCTGTTCCTCCGTGATGCCTTCCATGCCGCGGTGGACATCCATGAACTTGGGCATGCCTCGCGTCTCCTTCCCGGCACGGCGCTCACCCGCGCCGCCTTGCCTCCCTCTCATGCTCCGCCCGTACGGCCACCCGGGCGACCCCAGGCCCTGGCCCCGACCGCCGACCCACGCCGTAGGGCCCGGCGAGATCGCCGGGCCCTACAGGTCGTACGAACGTCAACGCGCCGCCGTCAGCCGCACTGGCAGGGGCTGCCCGACTGACACCCGCAGCCGCAGCCCGAGCCGCAGCCGCACGCGGCGATCAGGGGCAGGCTCCTGATCTCGGCGGGCTGCTCGGTCTCGCGTTGCCGGGCGGGGTCGGGCGTCGTACTGGGGGATTCGGCCATGGGTCCCTCCTCGAGGCTGGTGCCTGTGCCCATTGGATGCCCGTTCCGCTGGGCGCATCAACGGCGCACTGAGGCGCCCACCCGCCCCGGCCGGTCCCCGGCCGCCCCTGCCCGGCACCGTGCACCCCGCCCCGCCCGGCACCCGGCACCCGCCCCGTCAGGCGCTCTCGGCCCCCGAGACCGCCTGGATCTCCGGCTGCGAGTCCGTCTGGAGCTCGTCCGCGTGCTCACCCGTCACCAGGTACACCACGCGCTTGGCGACCGACACGGCGTGGTCGGCGAACCGCTCGTAGTAGCGGCCGAGCAGCGTGACGTCCACGGCCGTCTCGATGCCGTGCTTCCAGCGGTCGTCCATCAGGTGCTGGAAGAGGGTGCGGTGCAGCAGGTCCATCTCGTCGTCGTCCTGCTCCAGCTGGAGCGCCAGGTCGACGTCCTTGGTGATGATCACCTCGGCGGCCTTCGCCATCAGGCGCTGCGCGAGCTGGCCCATCTCCAGGATGGTGGCGTGCAGGTCGCTCGGGACCGCGCGGTCCGGGTAGCGCAGGCGCGCGAGCTTCGCCACGTGCTGGGCGAGGTCGCCCGAGCGCTCCAGATCGGCCGACATCCGCAGCGACGTGACGACGATGCGCAGATCCGTCGCCACCGGCTGCTGCCGTGCCAGCAGGGCTATGGCCCGGGCCTCCAGGTCGTGCTGGAGTTCGTCGACCTTCTGGTCGGCCTCGATGACGGCCTCGGCCAGCTTCAGATCGGAGTCGAGCATGGCGGTCGTGGCGCGCCCGATCGCCGACCCGACCAGCCGGGCCATCTCCACCAGACTGTCGCTTATCGAGTCCAGTTCCTCGTGGTACGCGTCCCGCATCAGGCTTTCCCTCTCGTGCGTCTGTGTCGGGGGTTCATCGGGCCGGGGCCCGCCGAACAAGCCGGGGCCCGCCGAACAACCGGCGGTACGACCGTCGCATTACCGGCGGTCCGAACCCCACGCTCCCACGTTCCGCCCCGTACGCGTCCGTTTCCGTCATCCCGAATGAACCAATACTGGCTCCAAGGTGAACTCTGGGCGACGAGTGTTCGAGCTCGCACCCCGACGGCTGTGGAGGGGACCCGGGCCATGCCTAACCTGGGAGCATGGACGTGAACGCGGCGGTCGCCGCAGCGGCAGCGATCACCGGCGTGCTCACCGGTGTCATCGCCGTACTGGCGTTCCGGTGGAGTGAGCGCGAGCAGAAGCGCCCCACCCGTAGCTCCCTGCACACCGACGCGGTACTCCCGCCGGGCGTGGACACCGTCCTGTCGGTCCTCAGGTCGTCCGCCGTCGTCCTCGACGAGGCGGACGCCGTGGTCAAGGCCAGCTCGGCGGCGTACGCCCTCGGCCTGGTCCGCGGCGGCAAGCTCGCCGTCGATCCGATGCTGCAGATGGCCCGGGACACCCGGCGGGACGGCGAGATACGCCAGGTCGAGCTCGACCTGCCACGGCGCGGCACCGGACGCGGAGAGGCCCTGGCCGTCTCCGCGCGGGTCGCGCCGCTCGGCTCCCGGCTGGTGCTGCTGCTTGTGGAGGACCTGACCGAGGCCCGCCGCATCGAGGCGGTCCGGCGCGACTTCGTCGCCAACGTGAGCCACGAGCTGAAGACGCCGGTGGGTGCCCTCTCGCTGCTCTCCGAGGCCGTGATGGACGCCTCCGACGACCCCGAGGCCGTCGAGCGCTTCGCCGGGCGCATGCAGATCGAGGCCACCCGGCTGACCAGCCTGGTGCAGGAGCTCATCGACCTCTCACGGGTGCAGAACGACGACCCGCTGGAGGACGCCGAGCCGGTCCGCGTCGACGAGCTCGTCGCCGAGGCCATCGACCGCTGCCGGCACCAGGCCGGCGCGAAACAGATCACCATGGCCTCGAATGTCTGGGCGCCCGAAGGGCCCGATCAGGGTGGTGGCGGGCGACGGGAGGGCGGCCCCGCTGACCTGCACGTATGGGGACACCGCGGCCAGCTCGCCGCCGCCCTCGGCAACCTCGTCGAGAACGCGGTCAACTACTCGCCCGCCCGCACCCGCGTCGGCATAGCGGCCCGCAGCGTGAACGCGCCCGGCGGGGACCACATCGAGATCGCCGTCACCGACCAGGGCATCGGCATCTCCGACAAGGACAAGGAGCGCATCTTCGAGCGCTTCTACCGCGTCGACCCGGCCCGCTCCCGTGCCACCGGTGGTACGGGACTGGGGCTGGCGATCGTGAAGCACGTGGCCGCCTCGCACGGCGGGGAGGTCGCGGTGTGGAGCGCCGAAGGCCAGGGCTCCACCTTCACCCTGCGGCTGCCGGAGGCCGGTACGGCCCGCGACCACGCACATCAGCAGCCCGCCCGACACGAGCGCGCAGGAGGCGCGGGCCTCGACGAGGAGGCCGGGCGGTCCACCCCCACATCCCCCGAATCAACCGCGTACGAACCGCTTCCCGCCCCGGAGGTCCTTCCGTGACCCGAGTGCTCGTCGTCGAGGACGAGGAGTCCTTCTCCGACGCCCTGTCGTACATGCTCCGCAAGGAGGGCTTCGAGGTCGCCGTCGCGACCACCGGGCCCGACGGACTCGACGAGTTCGAGCGCAATGGCGCCGACCTCGTCCTGCTCGATCTGATGCTGCCCGGCCTGCCGGGCACCGAGGTGTGCCGCCAGCTGCGCGGCCGCTCCAACGTCCCCGTCATCATGGTGACCGCCAAGGACAGTGAGATCGACAAGGTCGTCGGGCTGGAGATAGGAGCCGACGACTACGTCACCAAGCCGTTCTCCTCGCGCGAGCTGGTCGCGCGCATCCGTGCCGTGCTGCGCCGCCGCGGCGAGCCCGAGGAGGTCACCCCGGCGGCCCTGGAGGCCGGTCCGGTCCGTATGGACGTCGACCGGCACGTGGTCACCGTCGGCGGCACCAAGATCGACCTGCCGCTGAAGGAGTTCGACCTGCTGGAGATGCTGCTGCGCAACGCCGGCCGCGTCCTGACCCGCATGCAGCTCATCGACCGCGTCTGGGGTGCCGACTACGTCGGCGACACCAAGACCCTCGACGTCCACGTCAAGCGGCTGCGCGCCAAGATCGAGCCGGACCCGGGCGCCCCGCGCTACCTGGTGACGGTCCGCGGCCTCGGCTACAAGTTCGAGCCGTAGACCGGCCGCGCACGACGGTACGACGAAGGGCGGGACCTCTCCTCGGAGAGGTCCCGCCCTCGGTTCTACGACTGCTCAGTGCCCGGCGTCCGCGCTCGCCGAGGCCGCGTCGGTCGGCGTGCCGGACGCCTGGCCACCCGGCGTCTCGCCCGCGGGGCTCTCCGGCGCGCCCGACCCACCCTCGGCCGGGGAACCGGACGGGGACGCCGACGCGCCCGGGACCTCGGACGGGCCCCACTCCTTGAAGTGGTGTTCGGCGGGGACGACGAACGCGCGCAGGCTCACGGCACCCGTCCTGCTGAAGGTGAAGGTCACCTTCTGGGCGTTTCCGTCCTGCACGGCCTCACGGCTGTTCGGCAGCATCGCCGTGGCGTTGTTCGCGCCGCCCAGGATCAGCGAGCCGCCGGGCGGGATGCTGAGGCTGCCGCCCTTGGCGGGCTTGAGCTCGGCGGTCTTGCCGGTGCCGGGGAGGGTGATGGACTCCAGCGTCTCGGCGCTCTTGCCGGAGTTGAACAGGGTCGCGGAGACCGCGGCCGGGCCCGTCGACTCGAGGTCGGGCTGCGTGATCACGATCGCGTTCTGGACCTTGATGTCACCGACGCTCGTGGCCGCGTTGTCCGGCTGGATCTCCAGGGTCTGGGCGTTGTTGCCGGCGCCGCACGCGGCGAGCGAGGCGATCGAGAACGCGGTGACGACGGTGGCGAGGGCACCGCGTCGAAGGCTGCTGCTCACGGCGGCGGCAACTCCTTGACTCGAGCGGAGCGGCCGGAAAAGCCGCCCTAAGTGTCTGTCAGCGGGCCTTAGGTTACCGAGCCGTCCGCGTCCGGCCGCACCCGACCCCCCGTCACCGGTGATCCCGCCTCAGTCACACATGACTCACGGGTCACATTGACGCGGTGCCCGTCCGGCATTCACATAAGAGCCCCGGGGAGTCCCGCAAATGTTCGTGACGGAATGCGCGGAGCGCCTCGGAATTGATCATCGGCGACCGGCGGGGGCGACTCGTGATCAATTCCGGATTCGACCGGAACCCGACTCGGGCCTCCGAACGGAGTAGCGGAAGTCGATCATACGGAACCGGACATATGGGGATGTTCGGCCTTCTGGAGGATGCTCCGGATGCGTGTACCGTACGCGTTTCGCTCCCCCCGGACAGCCGCTCTCACCTGCGAATACCTTCTTCCACTCCCTGTCCGAAGCACGTTCCTGTTGGAGTTGTCAAGCCCCGAGATATGCCCTGACCTGCGAAAACGCCATTCAGAACCCGCAGTTTCCGTGTTACTCTGGATAGCCACGGAAGGGGTACCTGTCACATGACGTTCAAGGTTGGCGACACCGTGGTCTATCCCCATCACGGGGCCGCGCTGATCGAGGCCATCGAAACTCGCCAGATCAAAGGCGTGGACAAGACCTACTTGGTGCTGAAGGTCGCCCAGGGTGACCTGACGGTACGTGTGCCAGCGGACAATGCGGAGTTCGTCGGCGTGCGTGATGTGGTCGGTCAGGACGGGCTGGACCGGGTCTTCGAGGTGCTGCGTGCACCGTACGCCGAGGAGCCCACGAACTGGTCCCGTCGATACAAGGCAAACCTGGAGAAACTCGCCTCGGGCGATGTCATCAAGGTCGCGGAAGTGGTGCGTGACCTGTGGCGTCGTGAGCGCGAGCGTGGACTCTCCGCCGGTGAGAAGCGCATGCTCGCCAAGGCCCGCCAGATCCTGGTGAGCGAGCTGGCTCTCGCGGAGAACACCAACGAGGACAAGGCCGAAGCTCTGCTCGACGAGGTTCTCGCCTCCTGAGGCGAAGCCCGTCGCTCAGCGCTGTGCTGATCAAGGCTGCTGATCAAGCGCGCGCCTGCACATCGAAATGCCGCGGTGCCCGATGACGAATTCCTGTCGCCGGGCGCTGCGGCATGTTCGTATCCCGATGCCGATGCGATGCACCGCCACCCCGGGATGTGTTATCACTCACGCCCCGGTTGTTTGTCCGGCGTGCCGGGCCCGGGCACCGGCTCGACCGGCGTCACGGAAGGGTCCGGTCGAGCGCGTCGCGCCCGGCACTCCTCCAGGCCATACCCACGCCAGGCCAGCACACAAACCTGACAGGAACCGATGTCTGACGATTCGCGTCCCGCACCGCCCGCCGGCACCTCCGCGGCCCGTACGGTGGCCGTGATCCCGGCCGCCGGCCGGGGTGTCCGGCTCGGCCCGGGCGCCCCCAAGGCACTCCGTGCGCTGGGCGGCACCCCCCTGC
>NZ_JBEXSH010000133.1:5987-14237 GCF_040613555.1 Streptomyces sp. NPDC006265 | reverse complement strand
CCACGGCTCCCGCCGTGACCGCGGCGCGCAGGTGACGCCGGTACGACTGCTGCTCCGTGGGGGGTTGTGCCGGTGTCGCGGAAAGGTTCTCTGGGCCTGGTCGGTGAGCCACGTCAGCTTGTACTGCCCGTCGACGGCCGTGGTACGGCCCGTGCCCGTCGCGTCGGCGATGGGAGCGGCGACGGCGGACACCCCGCTCAGGGTGGCCCCTGCCAGGGTGAGGGCGGCGAGGACGGCGGTGCGGGTGCCGGCACGACGCGCGAGGAGTGTGCCGGGCATGAACATGCCTCCAAGTCGGATGATCATACGAACATCTCGTCACCTGGCTCTCTGTCACCTCGCGGCCGAAAAGGCGGCAGCACCGCCCTACGACGCGTCAGACATCGCTCTTCCGGCGCGGCGGCCCCCCACGTCTGAGGCCTCTTCGCACCTCGGGGACGTCGCCGGCCGCCTCCTCCGACCCGATCGACCCGATCGACCCGATCGACCCGACCGCCTCCTCCGACCTCTCGGGCTCGTCGGGCTCGTCGGGCTCGACCGCCTCCTCGGGCTCCCGTGGCGACCGCACCGCGACCCCGGACGACAGCAGCAACAGCACGCCCAGCATCACGAACGGCGCCGCCACACCCGCGACTCCGGCGATCAACCCGGCCGCGGCGGGGGCGGCGACCTGGCCGAGCCGGTTGCCGGTCAGGCGCAGGGCCAGAGCCGTGGAACGGGCGTCGTCGGGGGCGGCCTGGACGACCGTCGTCATGGACAGCGGCTGACCGACCCCGAGGCAGAAGCCCAGCGCGGCCAGCAGCAGGCCGAGCGCCCACACCGGCACCGGCAGGGCGATGCCCGCGCAGAGCAAGGCCGCGAGCAGACAGGTGAGCGTCAGCAGCAGGGTCCGGCCGAGCAGTCGCAGCAGGGGCGTCAGCACCATGCGGCAGGCGATCGTCGCCGCCGCGCGCAGACTGAGCAGGACGCCGATCACGGACGGCGCGATGCCCCGGTGTTCGCCGACCACCGGCAGGTAGGCGGTCAGGATGTCCGTCGCGGACAGCACGGCGAGACTGACGAAGATGCCCGCCGGCACCCCGCGGGTGCGCAGGATGCCCCCGACCGGGATCCGGTCGCCCTTGTCCGGGCGGGACGCGGACGCCGTACGGCGGTGCTCGATGCGCCACAGCGAGGTGAACGCGACCGCCGCCGTGGCACCCGCCACGATCAGGGCGAGCGCGCTGCTGCCGGCCATGTCGTCGCCGCCGATCAGCGCGCCCGCGGCGACCGGCCCGACGAGCTGACCGAGGGCGGCGCCGATGGTGAAGTGGCCGAAGTTGCGGTCTTGTTCGTGCGGCGCGGACTGGCGGGCGACCAGGGACTGGGAGCCGATGACGAAGCACAGGTGCCCGAGGCCCATCACCCCGCTCCACAGGGCCATCGTCCACAGGGAGCCGGCGACGCCGCTGAGGGCGCAGCCGCCGGATATGAGCACCACGCCGACCGGCAGCAGGGGGGCGCAGCGGCCGTGGTCGGTGCGGCGGCCGAGGGGCACGGCGGCGAACAGGGGCAGCAGCGCGTACACACCGGCGATCACACCGATCGCGCGCTCGTCCGCGCCCAGCGCGAGGGCCCGGTAGGAGACGGCGGGCCGGGCCATCGACACCGCCCCCTGCGCGAAGCTGAAGGCGATGACGAGGCGAAGCAGCCAGCCGCGGTTCCCACCGGGCCTCACGATGACGTCCTCCATGGGTGGCTCAGATGATCCCGAACATCATGCCCGCGCCGAGGATGACCAGGCAGGTGAGGGCGGCCCACTTCACGACGAACTTGGTGTGGTCGCCGAATTCCACCTTGGCCATGCCGACCAGGACGTAGACGGCCGGGACGAGCGGGCTCGACATGTGCAGCGGCTGGCCGACCAGCGAGGCGCGGGCCATCTCCAGCGGGGTGACACCGTGCGCGGCACCGGCCTCGGCGAGGACGGGCAGGACACCGAAGTAGAAGCCGTCGTTCGACATGAAATAGGTGAGCGGCAGGCTCAGGATGCCGGTGACGAGGGCCATGTGCGGGCCCATGCTGCCGGGGATGACGTCCACCATCCACTTGGCCATGTGCTCGACCATGCCGGTGCCCTGGAGGACGCCGGTGAAGACGGCGGCGGCGAAGACCATGCCGGAGACGTTCAGGACGTTGTCGGCGTGGGCGGCCAGGCGGGCCTTCTGGTCGGGGATGTGCGGGAAGTTCACGGAGAGGACGAGCGCGGCGCCGATCAGGAAGAGCACCGGGATCGGCAGCCACTCCATGATCATGGCGGTGAGCAGGGAGACCGTGAGGAGCGCGTTGAACCAGTAGAGCTTGGGGCGCAGGGTGGCCCGGTTCGGGTCGAGGCCCTGGAAGCCGTGATCGTCCGCGGAGTCCTCGGCACCCTCGGGAGCGTCGCTGCCGGAGCCCGCGTCCCCTGCGCCGGCCGTGCCGGCCGTGCCGCCCTTGTGCATCGAGACCTTGCCGTCGCCGGAGCCACCGGAACCGACGAGGACCGTCTCGGTCTCCTTCTCCTCCACGAGCACGTCGTCCAGCGTCAGCACGCCCAGCCGCCGGCGCTCGCGCACACCGAGCACGTAGGAGAGGACGAAGACGAAGAGCAGGCCCACCAGGAGCGCCGGGATCATCGGGACGAAGATGTCGCTGGCGTCGAGCTTCAGCGCGGTCGCGGCGCGGGCGGTCGGGCCGCCCCACGGGAGGGTGTTCATCACGCCGTTGGCCATGGCGGCGACACCGGTCATCACGACCAGGCTCATCTTCAGGCGCTTGTACAGCGGGTACATCGCCGAGACGGTGATCATGAAGGTCGTCGAGCCGTCGCCGTCCAGCGACACGATCGCGGCGAGCAGCGCGGTGCCGACGACGATCCGCATCGGGTCGGCTTTGCAGAATTTGAGGATGCCGCGGACGATCGGGTCGAAGAGACCGACATCGATCATCACGCCGAAGTAGACGATCGCGAACATGAGCATCGCCGCGGTGGGGGCGAGGTCGGTCACGCCGTCGAGGACGTAGTCGCCGAGGTGGGCGCCCTTTCCGACGAACACGCAGAACAGCGCGGGAATCAGCACGAGCGCCGCGATCGGCGACATCTTCTTCATCATGATCAGGACCAGGAAGGTCGCGATCATGGCGAAGCCGAGGATGGTCAGCATGAGTGGATACCTAACGTTCGCCCTTGAACATCCCACCAGGGCCGGCGGTGTCCGAGACGTTAGGTGCCGTCAAGCAGCGTTAACAAGACGTTGACATGCGAGCAATAAGCGCAAAACTGCTGGTCACAGCTTTGCTCAGGTCAGAGCGGTGAGCTTTTCGGTCACTGAGGGGGATTCCGGCGCGCTCCCGGGGGCGACCTCGACGGGTATGCCGTTGAGGACCGCGTTGCCCGACAGCGGGTCGAGCAGACGGCCGTCGAGGAGCTGGTTGACGTTGACGCCGGGGGCGGTCGAGGCGTGGCTCAGACGGGTGCCGGGCCGGTCGTGGCCCCAGCCGTGGGGCAGGCTCACCACACCGCGGCGGACCGCGTCGGTGACCTCGGCCGCCACCGTCACCTCTCCCCCGGCGCCCTTCACCCGCACCGGCTCCGCGCTCTTCACGCCCAGCCGCTCGGCGTCCTCGGGGTGGATGTGCAGGGTGCAGCGGTTCGAGCCGCCGGTGAGGGCGGGCACGTTGTGCATCCAGCTGTTGTTGGAGCGCAGATGACGGCGGCCGACCAGGACGAGCCCCTCGGGGCGTTCGGCGAGGGCCGCGCGCAGCCGGGGCAGGTCGTCCGCGATCGGGCCGGGCAGCAGCTCCACCTGGCCGCTGCGGGTCTTCAGGGGCTGCGGCAGGCGGGGTTCGAGCGGGCCGAGGTCGATGCCGTGCGGGTGCGCGAGCAGCTTCTCCAGGCTGAGCCCGTCCGGTCGTACGCCGAAGCCGTCGCCGTAGGGGCCGAGGCGCAGCATCATGTCGAGCCGTCGTTCGGGGCCGGTGTCGCCGGTGAGCCGGCCGGCGAGCTCGCGCGGGTCGCTGCCGTGGACCGGCGAGTGCGGCTCCTTCACCGCCTTGCCGAGGGTCTGGTCGATGACGATTTGGTCGACGGCCGCCGGGTCGGCTCCGCGCATGCCCGTGACGGCCAGGATCAGCCGGGCCAGGATCTCCGTCTCCGCCATGCGGCCGGGTTCGAGGGGGATCGCGGGGCGGGTGTAGCGGACCTGGTTGCGTACGGCGAGGGTGTTGAAGGCGAAGTCGTGGTGCGGGCTCTGGGAGGGCGGGGGCGGGGGCAGGACCACGTGGGCGTGGCGCGAGGTCTCGTTGAGGTACGGGTCGACGCTGACCATGAAGTCGAGCGAGTCGAGCGCCTTGTCGAGCCGGTCGCCGTCGGGCGCGGACAGCACGGGGTTGGCAGCGACGGCGATCAGCGCGCGCACCGGCTCGCCCGCCTCGGAGGCGGTGTCGATCTCCTCCGCGAGGGCGGAGAGGGGCAGTTCGCCCTTCGCCTCGGGGTGCCGGCTCACCCGGGAGTGCCAGCGCCCGAGGGCGAAGCCGCGGCCGGGTCCGGCGGGGCGCGGGGTCTTGTCGGTGGCGGCCTGCGGGAAGAGCGCGCCGCCGGGCCGGTCGAGGTTGCCGGTGAGGATGTTCAGGACGTCGACGAGCCAGCTGGCGAGGGTGCCGTGCGGGACGGTGCAGCTGCCGATCCGGCCGTATACGGCGGCGGCGGGGGCGGCGGCCAGCTCGCGGGCGAGGGTGCGGATGACACCGGCCTCGACGTCACAGGCCTCCGCGACCGCCTCGGGTGTGAACTCCCCCAGCTCCCCGGCCAGTTCCTCGATGCCCTGGACGTGCGGGGTCGGCTCGACGAGGCCCTCGTCGTAGAGCACCCGCGCCATCGCCGCCAGCAGCAGGGCGTCGGTGCCGGGCCGGACGGCGATGTGCCGGTCGGCGAGTTTCGCGGTGCGGGTGCGCCGGGGGTCGATCACGACGAGGGTGCCGCCGCGGGCCTTGAGGGCCTTCAGCTTGCCGGGGAAGTCGGGGGCGGTGCACAGACTGCCGTTGGACTCCAGCGGGTTGGCGCCGATCAGGAGCAGATGGTCGGTGCGGTCGAGGTCGGGCACGGGGATGGCGTTGGCATCGCCGAACAGGAGGCCGCTGGAGACGTGCTTGGGCATCTGGTCGACCGTGGAGGCGGTGAAGACGCTGCGGGTGCCGAGCCCGGCGAGCAGGACGGTCGGATAGAGGGCACCGGCCATGGTGTGCACATTGGGGTTGCCGAGGACGACGCCCACGGAGTTCGGGCCGTGGCGCTCCACGACGGGCCTGATGCCGGCGGCGACCGCGTCGAAGGCCTCCTCCCAGGTCGCCTCGTGCAGCTCGCCGTCCCGCCGTACGAGGGGGGTGCGCAGGCGGTCGGGGTCGGAGTCGACGGCCCCGAAGGAGGCGCCCTTGGGGCAGATGAACCCCCGGCTGAACACGTCGTCGCGGTCACCTCGGGCGTGGGTGACGCGCGTCCCTTCGATGGTGAGGGTCAGGCCGCAGGTGGCCTCGCACAAGGGGCAGATACGCAGGGCGGTGCGGGACACGGGTCCTCCCGGGGCGGCGGCTACGGTGACGCGCTGACACGCCCGAGCATACCGACCGGTATGGACGGCGGGGAGACCCTCGCGGGATCCGGCCGGCCGAGCAGTGGAGGCCCTGGCGGGATCCGGGTCGGTCGAGCGGTGGAGAGCCTCGCGGGACCCGGGTCAGTCGAGAACCCGGGCCAGATAGGCCCGCAGCATCTCCCGGGCCTCGTCGATGATCCGCCGGTCCCCCTCCGGCGCGACCCGGAACGCCAGGTGCACGAGGGTGTCGGCGGTCTCGACGGCGATGAGGAAGACGCGGCGCAGATCGTCGTCGGGTTCGCGGTCGAGATACCCGGAGAGGAGTTCGGTGAGGCGGTCGGCGACGCGGTGGTTGGGTTCGGCATGGCGGGCGCCGACCGGGATCTGGTTGCCGAAGTCGACGAGGGAGAAGCCGGGCGCGGTGCGCCTCATCTCCAGGTACTCGTCGAGCACGACGTCCATGGCCGTGCGCCAGCCCCCGTCCTCGTCGGCCTGGCGCAGACGCTCGGTGACGCGCACGGTGTACCGCTCCAGGTTGCGCTGCGCCAGCGCGTCGACCATCTGGCGCTTGTTGCCGAAGAAGCGGTAGACCGAGCCGATCGGGACCGAGGCCCGCTGGGCGACGGCACGCGTGCTCAGGGCGTCGTAGCCGACCTCGTCGAGGAGGTCGGCGCAGGCGTCGAGGATCCTGGTCAGGCGTTCGGCACTGCGCCGCTGCACGGGCGCACGACGGAGCGAGGTCGCGGGGGGCACGGGCTTCATGATGCCCCTCCGGCGCCGCCGGGTGAACCTCGCCCCCCGGTGTCCGCGCTCTGCGTCCGGGCCTTGCGCCGGGAGACCGCGTCCGGCGAGATCCCCGGGCCGGGCTCCGAGGACGTGATGTCGGCCGTGCTCTCCACGGGCTCGCCGTCCACCGCCCACACGGTGCCGTCGTCGGCGTAGAGGCGGGCGGTGACGTGATGGGTGCCGCGCGGCACGAGGCGGGTGTCCAGCCGGTAGGCGGAGGCGCGCAGCCGGGCGACGGGACGGCCGTCGACGAAGAGGCGCGCGAGACCCCGCCCGGCCACCGCGCGGGTTGCCGCGCCGGTCGGGGAGAAGCGGAAGTTGCGCACGCTCAGGCGTACGTCCCAGCCGCCGGCGGCGTCGGGCTGCACCTCGATTCCGACGTCCGGGGCGCCCTCCTGCCCGACCTCGCGATAGGGCCGCCCTTCCTGGTCCCGGTCCTCCAGGATCTTGCCCACCGGTGTCGCCGACCCGGCATCCTCCCGGGCGCCGCCGGAGCCGCAGCCCGCGGATCCGGCCAGCAGGAGGACACAGACCGCGAGCGCGGCGAAAGGTCTCCGTGTCCACGTCATGTCCGGGAGCGTAGAACGGACGTCCGGCCCGGCGGATCGTTCTCAAGTCGGGTTCAGGTCATCCGTCGAGAGGATGCCGCGCGCCCCTCTTGCGTCGGGGAAAACGCAATCCTACGGTACTGCATAGGAATCGTACGCAAGGGAGCAGCGATCATGGGCGCGGACGCGCGGAAGACCGCCGAAGGGCTGACCTACCTCTCCGGCTTCGGCAACGAGCACAGCTCGGAGGCGGTCCCGGGCGCACTGCCCGAGGGCCGCAACTCGCCCCAGCGGGCCCCCCTCGGGCTGTACGCGGAGCAGCTGAGCGGTTCGGCGTTCACCGAGCCGCGGGCCCACAACCGCCGCTCGTGGCTGTACCGGATCCGCCCGTCGGCCGCGCACCCGGCGTTCACCCGGACCCACAGCGGCTCGATCCGCACCGCCCCCTTCACCCAGACCGTGCCCGACCCCAACCGCCTGCGCTGGAACCCGCTGCCCGACCCGGCGCCCGAGACCGACTTCCTGGCGGGCCTGTGGACCCTGGGCGGCAACGGTGACGCCACCCAGCGGACCGGCATCGCCGTGCACCTCTACTCGGCCAACGTCTCGATGGACCGGGTGTTCAGCGACGCCGACGGCGAGTTGCTGATCGTCCCGGAGCGCGGCGGGCTGCTGCTGCACACCGAGTTCGGTCTGCTTCATGTGGAGCCGGGACATATGGCGCTCGTTCCTCGTGGGGTTCGCTTCCGTGTGGAGCTCCTGGACACGGCGTCCGACGGCGGCCAGAGTCCGACGGCCCGCGGCTATGTGTGCGAGAACTACGGCGCTCCCTTCCGCCTCCCCGAACTGGGCCCGATCGGCGCCAACGGGCTCGCCAATCCCCGGGACTTCCGCGCACCCGTGGCGGCGTACGAGGACATCGAGGGCCCGGTGGAGGTGGTGAACAAGTTCTGCGGCAACCTGTGGACGGCCACCTACGACCACTCCCCGCTCGATGTCGTCGCCTGGCACGGCAACCATGTGCCGTACGTCTACGACCTGCGCCGTTTCAATGTGCTCGGCACCATCACCTACGACCACCCCGACCCGTCGATCTTCACGGTGCTGACGTCCCCGTCGGACACCCCGGGGCTGGCCGGTGTCGACTTCGTCGTGTTCGCGCCGCGCTGGCTGGTGGGCGAGGACACGTTCCGGCCGCCGTACTTCCACCGGAACGTGATGACCGAGTACATGGGCCTGATCGAGGGCGCGTACGACGCGAAAGCGGAAGGCTTCGTACCGGGCGGCGGTTCGCTGCACAACATGATGTC
>NZ_JBEXSH010000133.1:0-5977 GCF_040613555.1 Streptomyces sp. NPDC006265 | reverse complement strand
GGTTCGAGGACACGGACGTCCTCACCGCCCTCGCCGACCGCTGCACAACATGATGTCGGCGCACGGCCCGGACCGGGAGACGTTCGACCGGGCGAGCGCCGCGGAGCTGAAGCCGCAGAAGATCGACGACGGTCTGGCGTTCATGTTCGAGACGCGCTGGCCGCTCGCCCTCACTCCGCACGCGGCACGCGCGGAACACCTCCAGCAGCGGTACGACGACGTCTGGCAGGGCCTGGAGCGGCACTTCCGCCCCTAGTGGGCTGCTGACGGAAGCCCCCTTGCGCTGATCATTTCCTACCGGTACGGATGGCCCGTGACCTCCTTCGCCCCGGATTCCATCGTCCTGAACCGCAAGCTGCCGCTCTGGTACCAGGTGTCGCAGTCGCTGCGCGCCTCGATCCTCGGCCGCTCGCCCCAGGACCCGCTGCGGCTGCCCACCGAGGAGCATCTGGCCGGCCACTACGGCGTGAGCGTGCTGACGATGCGGCAGGCGCTGAAGGAGCTGGAGGACGAGGGGCTGATCTCGCGCCACCGCCGGCGGGGCACGTTCATCGAGCCGGACGCGCGCCGGGGTTCCCCGGTGCGCCTGCTCGGCTCGGTGGACGCGATCGTGGCCCAGCAGTCCGGCATGACGACCGAACTGCTGGACCACTGCAGCGCGCCCGTGCGGGGCGAACTCGCCGAGTTCTTCCCGGATGTCCGGGAGGTGTCGATGTACCACCGGCTGCGCAGCGACGAGAAGACCGGTGAGCCGACGAACCACGCCCGCAACTACGTGCGTCCCGAACTGGCCGCGCGGATCGACCTGGCCGACCTCGTCCGGTGGCCGATGACCAAGGTGCTGCGGGACGTGGTGGGGGTGGACATCAGCCGCATCACGGACACGGTGGAGGCCCGGCTGGCCGACCCGGAGACCTCGAAGCTGCTCCAAGTCCCCCTGCTGAGCCCGATCCTGCACTACACCGGGGTCACGTACGACGCCGAGGGGCGGCCGCTGGACGTGGCCGTCATCCACTACCGGGGGGACCGGTTCTCCTTCACGGTGACTCTGGACGCCACCTGACCCGCGGGCCGCCGCCAGGTCGTACGATGCCCAGCGTGACGCACGACGACGCTCCGCTGCTGGCGGACCTCATGCCGTGGTCCGTCGCACCGCCGCGGCTCGGCCGGGGCTGGCCGGCGGCCCCCGACGCGGGGTCCCTGAAGGCCCGCCCCACGTATCCAGCCACATCCGCGACCGCCAGTCGTCGATCGGGATGGCCTGGCCGGTGTAGATGGGCCAGAAGTAGATGAAATTCCAGGTGATCAGCAGGACCAGGACGCCCGCTGCCGTGGCGCCTGCGACGCGGCGGGTGTCGGAGGAGCGGGGTGGGCCGATGATCGCGCCGAGGAGCATCGCCACCGCCAGGCACAGGAACGGCAAAAAGACGACGGCGTAGAAGAAGAAGATCGTGCGCTCCTGGTACATGAACCAGGGGAGGTAGCCGGCCGCGATGCCGCAGGCGATGGCGCCCGCGCGCCAGTCGCGGCGGAAGAACCAGCGCCACAGGACGTAGAGGACCGCGAAGCAGGCGACCCACCACAGCATCGGCGTGCCGAGGGCGAGGACCTCGCGGGCGCACTTCTCGCCCGCGTCGGCGGGGCAGCCGTCCTTGCCGGGGGCCGGGGACTCGTAGAAGTACGACACCGGGCGGCCGAGGACCAGCCAGCTCCACGGGTTGGACTGGTACGTGTGCGGCGAGGACAGGCCGACGTGGAACTCGTACACCTGGTGCTCGTAGTGCCACAGGCTGCGCAGCCAGTCGGGCAGGAACGTCCAGCTGCCGCCCTTGCCGCTGGTCGCGGCCCAGTTGCGGAAGTAGCCGCCGGAGCCGTTCGTCGCGGAGAGGATCCAGCCGGTCCAGGACAGGACATAGGTGAGCAGGGCGACCGGGACCGTGGCGAGGAACGCGAGGCCCGTGTCGCGCTTGAGGACCGCCGCGTACGGGTGGCGGGCACCGGCGACCCGGCGCGAACCGACGTCCCACAACACCGCCATCAGGCAGAACGCGGCCAGGATGTAGAGGCCGTTCCACTTCGTGCCGATGGCCAGGCCCAGCATCAGGCCCGCCGCCCAGCGCCAGGGGCGCCGTCCCAGGCGGGCCGTCTCCGCCGTGTGCCGGTCGGGCCGGGCCCGGCCGTCCTCGTCCAGGGGCAGCGCAGCGGCGAGTTTCGCCCGGGCCCTGTCCCGGTCGACCAGCAGACAGCCGAACGCGGCCAGCACGAAGAACATCAGCACGCCGTCGAGCAGCGCCGTGCGGCTCATCACGAAGTGCAGGCCGTCCACGGCCATCAGGGCGCCCGCGAGACACCCCAGGAAGGTGGAGCGGAACAGGCGCCGGCCGATCCGGCACAGCAGCAGCACGGACAGCGTGCCGAGCAGCGCCGTCATGAACCGCCAGCCGAACGGGTCGAACCCGAACATCAGCTCGCCGAGCCCGATGACGTACTTGCCGACCGGCGGATGCACCACGTACGCCGCGTCCGTCGGAAGCGTGATGTGCCCGCCCGACGACAGGACCAGGTCGTTGGCGTTCTTGTTCCAGTTGAGCTCGAAGCCGCGGTGGACCAGCGCCCACGCGTCCTTGGCGTAATACGTCTCGTCGAATATCACCGCCCTCGGGCTGCCCAGGTTCCAGAACCGCAGCACACCCGCCAGCAGCGTGACGAGCAGCGGGCCGATCCAGCCCGACCAGCGCACCAGCCGCACCGCGAGCGGATGCGGGACGCCGAGCGCCGCCCACAGGCGCGGGGAGGGCTCGGTGTACGGCGGCACCAGGCGGTCACGGACGTCGCGGGCGTCGCTTCTGGGCTGCCCGTGGTAGCCGAAGCGGCGCAGCCGCTGCTGCCAGGACGGCCGCTGGTCGAGCGGCGCCTGGCCCTGCCGGGTGTCCGTGGAGGACGCGGTACTGGTCACCGCGCCATCGTAGGGAACCGTTCTGTGTGAGTCCCGTGCATGGCCGGTATGCGTCCGCATCCTCCGCCCCTGGGAGGAGTCCGCACCCCCCGCCCCTGGGAGGATGGGGGCGTGATCGGAACCCTCGTACTCGCAGGCACCCCCATCGGCGACATCGCGGACGCCCCGCCCCGGCTCGCCGAGGAACTGGCCGGGGCCGACGTGATCGCCGCCGAGGACACGCGGCGGCTGCGCCGGCTGACCCAGGCGCTCGGCGTCACGCCCAAGGGACGGGTGGTGTCGTACTTCGAGGGCAACGAGTCCGCCCGGACGCCGGAGCTGGTCGACGCGCTGGTCGGCGGGGCGCGGGTGCTGCTGGTGACCGACGCGGGGATGCCGTCGGTGTCCGACCCGGGGTACCGGCTGGTCGCCGCCGCGGTCGAGAGGGACGTACGGGTCACCGCCGTGCCCGGCCCGTCCGCGGTGCTCACCGCGCTCGCGCTGTCCGGGCTGCCCGTCGACCGGTTCTGCTTCGAGGGGTTCCTGCCGCGCAAGGCGGGGGAGCGGCTGGGGCGGTTGCGGGAGGTCGCCGACGAGCGGCGCACGCTCGTCTACTTCGAGGCTCCCCACCGGCTCGACGACACGCTGGCGGCGATGGCCGAGGTGTTCGGGGCGGAGCGGCGTGCGGCGGTGTGCCGGGAGCTGACCAAGACGTACGAGGAGGTACGCCGGGGCGGCCTGGGGGAGCTGGCCGCGTGGGCCGCCGAGGGCGTGCGCGGGGAGATCACCGTCGTCGTGGAGGGCGCGCCGGAGAAGGGGCCCGATGAGGTCGGGCCGGAGGAGCTGGTGCGGCGGGTACGGGTGCGGGAGGAAGCGGGGGAGCGGCGCAAGGAGGCGATCGCCGCGGTGGCGGTGGAGGCCGGGGTGCCGAAGCGAGTGGTTTTCGATGCCGTGGTCGCTGCGAAGAATGCGGCGGGGTGACCGGGTTCGGGGTGGGGCTCGGGGTGCTTTGCGGGGCGCGGGTGGTGTGGTGATCGCGTAGTTCCCCGCGCCCCTTTCGGGGCGCTCCCCAAGAGGGTGCTGAACACCCTCTGAGCAGGGCGCTTTTCGTTTGAGCGTGCGCCCCATGGGTGGGCAAAGCGCAAGGGGCGCAGGGGCAAGGGACGCCCAAATCGGGGCCAATAGTCGACAGGTCTGCTGCCATCGGTCCGGCCGAGGAGTCCACTGGGTTGCGGGGGCGGAATCGTCCTCACGCCACAGCGGACCAACAGGAGCTGGCATGAGTGAGATCGCAGGGCAGACCGGGCTCCGCGCCGGTGCGACCGCAGTCGTCAACGAGTCCTACTCCTTCGCCTGCATGAGGTGCGGGCACGGCTGGGAGCAGTCGTACGAGATAGAGCACCACACGGACGCCGCGGGCCACGAGTTCGTCCTCTACGTCGCGGACGGCAAGGTCGTGCCCTCCCCGCTGAACAAGCCCGAGTGTCACAACTGCGACAGTCACGTCGTGCGGATCATGCGGCCGGGGCGGGTCGCCTCGGCGCGCGACGCGGCGCACCGGCCGTCCCGCGTGCCGCCACCCGCCGGGCCCGTGGAGGCGCCCACCGCGGAGGCCGAGGCCGGGGCGACGGCCGACCAGGAGCAGCGCGAGCACCACCACTGGCACCTGTCCGACCTGCTGCACCCCTTCCAGCGCAAGGCGAGCTGACCCGTCCGGCTTCCCTTGCCGACGCCCTCCCCGGTCCTCCCCCATCGGGGAGGGCGTACCCCCTTTCGTAGGATCGGGGCATGCCTTCGAACGCCTCAGGCCGCCAGGACAAGAACGCGGCCCCGCCCCTCCCGGAGCCCCTCCGGGTGCCGGTCGCCGACTCCCACACCCACCTGGACATGCAGTCCGGCACGGTCGAGGAGGCGCTGGCGAAGGCGGCGTCGGTCGGCGTGACGACGGTCGTGCAGGTCGGCTGCGACATCAAGGGGTCGCGGTGGGCGGCCGAGGCCGCGGCGGCGTACGACGCCGTCCACGCGACGGTCGCCCTGCACCCGAACGAGGCGCCCCGGATCGTGCACGGCGACCCCGACGGCTGGTCGAGGCAGGGAGCGCGCGAGCCGGGCGGCCCGGCGGCCCTGGACGACGCCCTCGCCGAGATCGACCGGCTCGCCGCGTTGCCCCAGGTCAAGGGCGTCGGTGAGACGGGCCTCGACTACTTCCGCACCGGGTCCGAGGGCAAGGATGCGCAGGAGCGGTCCTTCCGCGCCCACATCGAGATCGCCAAGCGGCACGGCAAGGCCCTGGTCATCCACGACCGCGAGGCCCACGCCGACGTCCTGCGCGTGCTGAAGGAGGAGGGCGCCCCCGAGCGGACCGTCTTCCACTGCTATTCCGGCGACGCCGAGATGGCTCAGATCTGCGCGGGCGCGGGCTACTTCATGTCCTTCGCCGGCAACGTCACCTTCAAGAACGCCCAGAACCTGCGGGACGCGGTGGCGGTGGCCCCGCCGGAACTCCTCCTCGTGGAGACGGACGCGCCCTTCCTCACCCCGGCGCCCCATCGCGGGCGGCCCAACGCCCCGTACCTCGTGCCGATCACCGTGCGGGCCATGGCCGAGGTGCGCGGCATCGACGAGGACACGCTGTCCGCGGCCCTCGGCGCGAACACGGCACGCGCGTTCGGGTACTGACCCCTGCCGCCGACCCCACCGCACGACTGTGCGTAGTCGCGTCGCTTTGGAGAGTGACGAACGCTCCGCTAGGTTCTGGGGGCCCGATCCGGACCCCTCTGGACCCCTCCGGCCCCTGGAGCGGCGTGAGCAACGCGCGGTACGAGACGTACGAGACGTATGGCCCGGCCTACGCCGACCCGGTGTGCGGCGGTTTCGGCGCGCCACCGGCCGGTCTGCACAGCGCCGAGACGCTCGCCCACTCGACACCCGGGACACCCGGGACACCCGGCGCCCATGCGGACACCTACCGGCCCGCCTACGAGGCGCCGACCCTGGCGGCCCATGGGGCGCCGGCCCTGGCGGCCTACGAGGCGCCGACCC
>NZ_JBEXSH010000132.1:0-14263 GCF_040613555.1 Streptomyces sp. NPDC006265 | reverse complement strand
CGGAGCAGGCTCAAGAAGGGCTCGCCGGACGCCTACGCCTTCCTCGGCTACCCGCACGACGCACCTCTCGAGCTGACACCCCTCGTCCTGGAACGCACCGAGCTGGCTGACGGCGACGTGCTCAGCTTCTCCGCCGCCCTCACCGCCACCGTGGCCGTCCCGGTGGATGTCATGTTCGTGATTTCCTCCACCACGCTCACCGGCAAGCCGCGCGAGAAGGTCTACTTCCTCAGCCGCACCACCGTCCGGCCCGGCCGACCGTTCCACCTGTCCAAGCCGCACAAGCTGCGGTCGACGGCCACCACGAAGATCAATCCCGGCCCGTACGCCGTCGCGATCCAGGTCAACGGCCGCCGCTTTCCCCCCGTGCCGTTCACGGTCGTCGCAGCATGATCCGCGACCGGCCTCCCACCTGACCTGACCGCTCTCCGCCCAGGCCGTTCCTCTCTCGCCACGGCCCGGCCAGCCATGCCCCACACCGCAGCCCAGGCCGGCACGGCAATCCCCCGAACGGGTGACGCGACCGCGTCGAACAGATTTCAAGGCCCGCCGCCGCACCCTGTCCGCCCCAACACCCCGATCAGAACGTGTGTTCACGAAATGAGCCGTGACGGAGCTCGATCCGACGCGTTCTTAGAGCACCAGTGCCACTTCCCCGCCCAGATGGAGGACATCATGAATCCCGCCCCCGCTCCCGTGCATCAGCCCTCCGGAATCGAACGACGGCCTGCCCCCGCGACGGTGCGCCGTGTTGACGACACCCGTTCCTCAGCACGTCTGGATACGAGGTGGGCGGCATGAGTGAGTCGACCGATGAAACCGCCGAGACCATCCCGGGGCCGCGCCCCACCCCTCTTCCGCCCGCCCCTCCGACCAAGGTGCCGGAAACGGCGCCGGCCGCGGGCGCGGAGCAGAACTCCCCCGTCCCGGAGATGCGGTACGTGGACCTGACCGGCAGCCGTGAAGCGGCCGGCCGCTCCATCCGGATGCGCGACATGGCCCGGCGCCTGCCCCAGCTGGTCCGGCGCTCGCTGGCACTCGCCTGGCGCGTCGACCGACGGGCCACCACCGGCCTTCTCCTGTGCCAGACGGTCGCCGGCGTCATGCAGGCCCTGGGCCTCATCGCGATCAGCGGCACCCTCACCGCACTGCTGACCAGCGGCGACGTCTACCACCGGCTCCTCCAGGCATGGCCGTCCGTAGCCCTGCTCGCCACCGCCACCGGAGTCCGGGCACTGCTGGGAATCACCGTCAGCTGGCTCTCCTCCCGGCTGAGCCCCCTCATGTCGCGCGAAGCCGAGCAGATGCTGCTCACCGGCTGCGCCGAGGTGGAGCTCTCCGCCTACGACGACCCCGACTTCAACCGCGACCGCGAGGCCGCCGACCGCGGAGCACAGGTCACCGGGGACCTCATCGACGAGGGCCAGGACCTGATCGCCTCGGCCGCCTCCTTCCTCGCCGGAGCCGTCGTCCTGGCCGGGGTGAGCTGGGTACTCCTCCCCCTCCTGGTCGCCGCCAGCCTGCCGCAGGCCCTCGCCCAGGTCAGCGCCGCCAGGGTCCGCTACCTGGCGAACCTGCGCAGCAACGGCGACAACCGCATGCTGTCGGTGCTGCGTTGGCACATCTTCACCCGCGAGGCCGCCGACCAGATCCGCGCCGGCACCATGGCCGGCTTCCTCTCCGGCCGGTACCGGCAGACGGTCGCACGGATCAACCGCGAGGACCGGACCGCGGCCGACAAGGGCGCCCGCATGTCGCTGGTCGGCGCCCTGTGCGGCGGCCTCGGATCTGCTGTCGTGTGGGCGGCGGTGGTGTGGCTGCTGGCCACCGGCCGCATCAGCGTCGGCCACGCCGGCACGGCCGTGTTCGCTCTGCAGACGGTGGGCCAGTCGGTGCGCGGGCTGGTCGCCGTCGGGGCCCGTGCCGTGCGTACCGGCCTCTACATGGACGACTGGACACGGTTCCTCGACCTGGCCGGCGGATACACCATGCGCCGCGGCGAGCACCGGCCGGCGCCACCGGCCGAGATCGAGATCAAGCAGGTCTCGCACCGCTACGCCGGGAAGGACCAGGACGCGCTGTCCGACGTCTCGCTCACACTGCGCCGGGGCGAGGTCACCGCGCTGGTCGGCTTCAACGGATCGGGGAAGTCGACGCTGTCGAAGCTGGTCAGCGGCCTGTACCTGCCCACCGGCGGACAGGTGCTGTGGGACGGCGTCGCCACCGATGAAGCCGACCCGCAGGCGCTGTGGCAGCAGGTGGCCCTGGTGCCGCAGGACTACGCGCACTGGCCGCTGACGGTCCGCGAGAACGTGACCCAGGGGCAGCCCACGGCCCGCGGTGACGCGGCGGTGCGTGAAGCGTGCGAGGCCGCCGACGCGGACGAGGTCGTCGACAAGCTCGGCGCCGGCCTGGACACACTTCTCGCCCGCGAGTGGCTGAACGGGGAGGAGCTGAGCGGCGGCCAGTGGCAGCGCATCGCACTCGCGCGGGCCTTCTTCCGCGAGGCCGGTCTCCTGGTCCTCGACGAGCCGACCGCGAACCTCGACCCCCGCGCCGAGTACAGGATCTTCCAGCGGCTGCGGGACCTGGCCCGGGACCGGGTGGTCCTCCTGGTCACGCATCGCATCACCAACGTCGCAGTGGCCGACCGGATCGTGGTTCTCGACGAGGGCAGGGTCGTGCAGGAGGGCACCTACAAGGACCTCGCCGCGCAAGAAGGCGGCCTGTTCCAGCAGTTGCTGTCCTACCAGGTCACCTCGGAGCCGGACGGCGAGAGGCACGGAACCCGCGCGTGAAGAATCCCGCACGCTCCGCCCGGGCTCACGGCCCCGGCTGCCCCGCCCACGAGTCCTTCCCTGCTTCTCCGAGGTGTTGACGTGTCGATCACCCGCTCCCACATCCGCGCGACCCTCGACAGCTATCTGACCCGGCACCCGCACGAGCGAGAGTCCCTGGCCGGCCTGTTCGCCGTCCTGGAAGGGCCGGACGACCCGTCCAGCCGGGCAACTCTTCCCGGCCACGTCACCTGCAGTGCGGTCGTCATCGACCGAGACCGGCGCGTGTTGCACATCGTCCACAAGGCCACGGGGCTGCTGCTCACCCCGGGCGGTCATGCTGAGGCGGACCGGAGCCTGCTGGCTGCGGCTCTTCGGGAGGTGTCCGAGGAAACGGGCATCCAGCCCGGTGACCTGTGTCTGACCCCGCAGTTCCTGGGCGCACCGGTCGATATCGACGTTCACGGGATCAACGCCAATCCCGCAAAAGGCGAGTCGGGACATGAGCACTTCGACTTCCGCTTCGCCTTCTACGTCCGCCCCGAGCATCTGCCGCCGCTCAGGCTCCAGGACGAAGAGGTCTCGGGTGCCCAGTGGCTTGCGTTCGCCGACGTCAGGTCCCCGACGCTGCGGGCCAAACTGCTGGACGCCCAGGCCGAGGGGCTCGACGGGCGACCGGAGCCCGTCAATGCGTCGGCGTTGGTCCACGACGGCTTCGGAAACTACCTGCTTCATCTCAGGGATCTTCGGGAGGGTATCTGGGCGCCCGGGGTCTTCGCTCTTCTGGGCGGCGGGCGGGAGAGGGGTGACCGGTGCCTGGAGGCGACCTTGCGGCGGGAGCTCGCCGAGGAGGCTCCCGGCCTTGACCCTGTGGGCCTGACGCCGTACGCAGTCGAGGAGGCGACGAGCGTCGATGGCCTCGCGGTGCCGATCAAGGTATACACGGCCCGCTGGAGCGGGCACCCCGACACGGCGGACCTGCAAGAGGGCGTCCTGCTGCAGTGGTTCACCCCCGACATGCTGGACCGGCTGCCGCTGAGTCCCGGCCTCGGCGAACTGATCCGCCGCCACGCGGCCGAGCATCCCCCGGCCGGCAGTCCACCGGACCGTCTCCGCCCTCTGCACGAAGAGGCACCCGAGGGGACCGAGCTCCACATCGTCGGCGTCCACCTCCACCTCCAGGACGATCAGGGCCGGATCCTCCTCGGACTGCGCCATCCCGACTCGGCCTTCGCGCCGGACGAGTATCACTTTTTGGCAGGTCACTGTGAGAGGGAGGCCGCCATCAGCTGCCTGGTGCGCGAAGCGCGGGAGGAGGCCGGGCTGATCGTCGATCCCGGTGACGTCGAGCTCGTGCATGTGGTCCACCACGTCGACTCGCCGACGGCGCGGGCACGGATCGCGCTCGTCTTCCAGGCCCGGGCATGGTCCGGCACCCCGCAACTCCTGGAGCCCGACCGGTGCGTGGCGTGGCGGTGGTTCAGCCCGCAGGACCTTCCGGCGAAGGTCGTGCCCTACACCCGCCTGGCGATCGAGGGCATCGGCGCGGGCCGCCCGTACACCCAGACGGGCTGGTGAGCACCTGTGCCGCTCCCACCGACACCCAGCGCTTCCTGGCCTGAACACTTCCTCGCGCACCGCGCCGGCCACGACTGCCCGATGTGCGGCAACGACTGGACGGCCGATGACATCGGTTGGGGGATCCTGCTGCACCGCGGCGAGGTCTCCCAGTCCTACCTCTGGCGCTCCGGGCAAGTCCGGGGCTACTCGATCACCATCGTGACCGCGCGGCACGTCGCCGAGCCCACCGAACTCACCGGCGACGAAGCCGCCGCGTTCTGGCGGGACACCCTCGCCCTGGGCCGCGCACTCGAAGCGCACTACCAGCCGCTGAAGATGAACTACTTACTCCTCGGTAACGCCATTCCGCATGCTCACCAGCACGTCGTTCCGCGACGCGAGGCGGGTGCGGACCCGGCGCCGGGTGGCCCTTTGCCCTTCGACGTGCTCGACTTCGGGCACCAGGACGAGGCCCAGCTACAGGCGGACGCCCGAGCCCTGCGCCGGCTGATGGACGGCGCCGGCAGGCCGGAGGCGGGACGATGAACGCGCAATCCGACGTCATGGTCGTGGCGGGAGTCCTGGCGCTGCACTACCGCCTCGTGCCGACCGACGTCCGCGAGGGGCCGTCAGGGACCGCCACGTGCAACTACGTGGCCAGGGACGGCGACGGCCGCCGGTGGTTCGTGAAGGTGTATCCGGAGCACGCTGACCTGGACGCGGAGCGGCGCGCCCTCGCGTTGGCCGAGTTCGCCGCCCTCGGCGGGGTCCCGGTGCCGGGGATCCGCCGCACCCTGGACGGCGACCTCATCGCTGTCGCTGGCGGCCTCGCAGTGTCCGTCGCCGCGTTCGCCGAGGGCGCCGAGACAGCGGACGGCGGTCTGTACGGCGGGCGGTGGGCGGCCGTCGGCGCGACCGTGGGCCGACTGCACCGCGCGCTCGCGCGGCATCCGGACGGGCCGCCGCGCCGCGCCCCCTCCCACGAGATCTGCGATGTCCAGCGAGGCCAGCAGCGGCTGGAGCGGCTCCTCGCCCGCTGGGCGGAACATCCCCCGAGTTCCCCGTTCGGAGCGTGGGCGAAGGACACCGCCCGGGCACGGCTGGACGAGCTCCCCGCCACGGCATCGCTGCTCAAGGCTCTCCCCGCGACTCTCGCCACGCAGATCCTCCACGGCGACCTGTCCTCCCTCAACCTGATGCTGAGAGGGGACAAGGTCGCCGCAGTCATCGACTTCCGGCCGCCGGCGCACCGCAGCCCGATGTGGGAGCTGGGACGCATCGTGCTCGATCCGCGCACGGTCCTGGCCGCCCCGGACTGGCCCACCGGCCTGGCCACGGCCGTCGCCGCCTACCGGGAAACCAACCCGGCCATGCCGACCCAAGACCTCATGACGGTGCCGCGGGTGGCGGCCGGCTACCTGGCCTGCTCGGTGTACCCGCTCTCCGAACCGCTCGACGACCCGCCCGCGGTCACCCCTCAGCTGGAGGCGTACGGGCGAGCCCGACACAAGGCGCTGGGAGTGCTGCGCGCTCGCCTGGACGAGGCAGAGGAGGTGCTCCGTGACATCCTCCGCTGACTCCCCCGCACCACCCGAGCCGTCCCTGTGGCGGCACCGCAACTTCCGGACGTTCCTGATCGGGCAGAGCGCCAGCGTGACCGGCAGCTCGATCAGCTCGATGGTGATTCCGGTGATCGCCGTCCTGGAACTGCACGCCACCACCTCCCAGGTGGCCTGGCTGGCGTTCCTGGGCCTGCTGCCGCCCGCGTTGCTCGCCCTCCACGCCGGGGCGCTCGCCGACCGCCACAGCAAGAAACGCCAAATGATCATCGGGGACTTGGCGAGTGCGGTCGCGCTGGCCACAGTGCCGGTGGCGGCTGCCCTCGACGTCCTCACCCTGTCCCAGCTCATGGCCGTCGCCGTGGTGCAGGGCGCCGCGGGCGTGATCCACGACGCGGCGGCCATCAGCATCCTGCCCAGCCTGGTCGACCGGTCTCTGATCCAGCGGAGCAACAGCCGGATCGGCGCATTGTTCGCCCTCTCCGCGACCGGCGGCAGCAACCTCGGCGCCGCGCTGACCGCCCTGGTCGGACCGGCCCGGGCCCTCCTCGGAGACGTCCTCTCCTACGTCGTCAGCGTCTGGTGCACCACACGCATCCACACGCCCAAGACCGACCGGGTCCAGGCCGAGGAACGGCGGCTGTGGGCGGAGATCGGCGACGGCCTGCGGTACGTACGCAGCGACGAACGCCTGCGCACACTGACGCTGGTCAACGCGACGACGTCCTTCGCCCTCGCACTCCTCAACACGCTGTGGGCGCTGTACCTGTTGCGAACCCTCGCGATGAGCACCACGGCGTTCGGTGTTGTGCTGGGGCTCGGCGCCCTGGGCGCGGCCGCTGGGGCACTCCTCGCCCCAGCGCTGGCCCGACGGATCGGGCCCGGGCCGATGATGCTGACCGCGCTCGGGGTCACACCGGTAACCCAGATTCCGCTGCTGCTCGCCTCCCCCGGCCTCGGCTGGCAGATCGTGATCGGCGTTGCGCTGTTCCTGCAGCTGGCGTGCGCCGGTGCGGCGGGCACCACCCAGCGGTCGATCCGTCAGATCATCACCAGCTCCCACATGCAGGCACGGATGCAGGCGGTGAGCACCTGGCTGACCGCGGGCGCCCGGCCGATCGGCGCGCTGCTCGCCGGCGCACTGGGGACGTGGGCCGGTGTCCGAGCCGCCCTGATCATCGGCGCCTGTCTGCTCATCGTGCCGCTCCTGGTCCTGGCCCTCTCTCCGCTGCGCGGACTGCGGCACATGCCCGGCGCCCCGCCCGAACCCGCGCCTGCCGAAGAGCTCCCGCTTCCCGGCCCCCCGCCACAGGTGCCTGGCCCTGGAGCGGCGCCCGCCGCAGATATCCGCCGTGAGAGCTCGTTGGACGGAGGCGCATCATGACCAAGCTGAACACCGGGGACACCACGCGTAAGCCCGCTGTCCCAGCTGCCCACGTTCCAGCGAAGTCCACCATCGCAGGGCCGTCCCACACCGAGACCGCAGAGGTCACCCGGACCGGGGGCGGCGCCGGTGCCCAGGGTGATCGTGGGGCTTCTGCGGCTCGGGCTGCGATGGTCGCCCGCCTGGAGGAGGCCGGTGACCTTGCGGCCGGACCGGTCCGCGAGGCCCTGCTCGCCCTACCGCGCGAGATCCTGATGCCGCAGGCGTACGTGCGGCGCAGCGCGCCGGATGAGAAGCCGCCGCGGTGGGACCTGTTGGACTGGGCCCGGCCCGGTGACCGGGAGGAGTTGCTGCGCGTCCTGCACAGCGGGGACAGCGTGTCGGTCCAGCACGCGGGTGAGCCGCTCCTCGGTCGGCCCGCCGGCCCTCGGTGCGGGGGTTCCATGACGGCGATGTCGAGCACGATGGGCATGACCGCGGGCCTGTTGGACGTGCTGGACCTGCGACGGGGGCAGCGGGTTCTGGATGTCGGGACCGGCGCGGCGGTCACCGCTGGAGTGATGTGCTTCGTCTGCGGGGACGGCGGGGTCGTCACGCTCGACGTCGACCACAACGTCGGCGCGGCCGCGCGAGCGCGTCTGGCCGAGCTGGGGTACCGGCCCGCCGTGGTGAGCGGGGACGGTCTGGCCGGCTGGCCGGTCGGGGCGCTCTTCGACCGTATCTTCGTGTCCTTCGCCGTGCCTCGCATCCCGCCCGCCTTGATGGACCAGCTTGCGCCGAGCGGTCGCGCCCTGATGACGTTGGGGACCTCGTCGCCGTCCTGGCCGGGCCTCGCCGTGATCACCAAGACCGCCACGGGCAAGGTGGCCGCGGAGATCCGCGCGGTGGAGTTCGGGCATCGCGGCGGGGTGGGCTTCGACCGGCTGTTCCTGTCCGCCGACTTCCGCGACCAGATCGCCACCGGCGAGGGACGCTGGACCCAGCGCAGCCGACTTGTGCCCCCGGCGGACACCGAGCGCGGCATGTGGCTGGCCCTGGACTACCTCCACCCGGGCCTCGTCCGCCACTTCGGCGCGGACGAACTGACGATCGGCGCACCGGGGTGCGGCTCCTGGATGCGGGCACGCCCGGTCGGGCACCGCCGCTGGGAGGTCACCGTCGACGGGCCTCGGGACATCTGGGCGGAGATCCACGACGTCGCAGAGCGATGGCGTGCGGCAGGCTCTCCCGACCGCTTCCGACTCGTCGTCGACGAGGACCGCGGGCAGAAAGTCGTCTCCGAGTGCGGACGCCTGTCCTGGCAACTGCCCGCCCCCCACCCGCTCGATAAGGGAGCTATCCCGTGACCTACCCCTACGGCCCGCTTCCGGACCTCTACCCGGAGCAGGAGACGCTGTTCGCATCCGCGGCCGCGACGTACGCCCGCTACCGGCCCGGCCTTCCGGACGCCGCGGTGCGGCTGCTCGCCGACGTCCTGCGGGGCCAGCCGTCCCCGGTGCTGCTCGACCTGGGCACCGGAACCGGGCAGGTGCCCCTCGCGCTCCTGTCCGCCGGCGCTGCCCTAACGCACATCGAAGCAGTCGACGTCAGCCGGCAGATGCTGCACCAGGCCAGCCAAGCCCTCCACCCCCTTCTCGGCGACTGCACCCTCACCCTGGCCCACGCGGCGGCCGACGCGTACGAGCCGCTCGCGACGCTGCCCGGAGAGCCGGACTCCGGCCCGGCCCTGATCACCTGCTGCCGGTCCTTCCACTGGATGAACGGCCAGGCGGTCCTGGCGATGGCCGACCGGGTCGCCACACCGGGTGCCGCGGTGGCGATCATGGGCGACGGGAGCCTCTGGACCCACGAAGCCGACTGGACCCGTGCGCTGCGCGAGCTGATCCAGCACTACCTGGGCGCCGAGCGCCGGGCCGGCGCCCGCCGTTCCTACGCCGAGCCCCGACGCTCGTACGAGGAGGACCTCGCCGCCTCGGCCTTTAACGACGTCACCGAACATCTCTTCCCGGTGACCCGCACGTGGGCGCCGCAGGAGGTGCTCGGCTACCTGCGCACCACGTCCTTCGCCGCCCCTGAACTCTTCGCAGAGCGGCACCAGGCGTTCGAGGACGAGGCCATCGCCCTTCTCCACGCGCACGCGGTGGACGGGTCTCTGGTCGAGGAAGCGACGTTCAGAGTTCTGCTCGCCCGGCGTCCGGAGGGAGCGCGATGATCGGCGGACAGCGGCACGCCGAGCCGGTGGACGTCCACCTGATCCTGCGCCGGGAGACCTCCGACGGGCCTCAGGTTCTGATGTCCCGGCGGGCCGGGCAGGTGTACGCCGCCGGCCTGTGGCACCTCCCCTCAGGGCATCTGGACGGTCCGCACGAGGACGTGGTCACCGCCCTGATCCGCGAGGCGCGCGAGGAAACCGGTGTCGTCATCGACCCGGCCGACGTGCGGGCCGCCGTGACCGTGCACCACCGAAGCCCACAAGGCGCCTCCCGTACCGGGCACTTCTTCGTGGTCCAGCGATGGAAGGGCGAGCCCGAGATCGCGGAGCCGGACGTCTGCGACGCGATGGACTGGGCACCCCTTCACGCCCTGCCCACCCAGGTGGTGGCGTACTGCCGTGCCGGGCTGGACGCCTACAGCGCCGGCGCACGCCTGGCCGTGCACTTCCAACTGCCCGGCGACCCAATCGCCTTCGACCCCAGCGCCGACCGGCTTCGCCTCGTGCCGGACGTGACCGGCCAGGCGTATACCGCCCGCCCCGAAGCTGCGGTCGTGGACTTCGCGGAGCAGACGGTCGGCCGGATCGGGCAGTGGACGGATACGTCGTGGGCGCGCGAGGAGAGCCGCGTGTGGCGGGTCCACGGCGTCCAGGGCGGCATCTGGTACGTGAAGGTGCACCAGAGCGAGCGTTTCCACGGCCGGGAAGTGCGGGGGCTACGGACGTGGGCGCGGGAGCTGGGGGCGGCCGCGCCCCGGCTGGTCGCCGCCGACGAGACCCTGCGGGCGGTGGTCCTCACTGCGGTGCCGGGCCGCCCGCTGCACGGCACCGTCCTTGCCCCGGAGCGGGAGAGGGAGGTCTTCCAAGGGATCGGCGCGCTGGCCCGCCGCATCCACCAGGCCTCTCCCCCACGGCCCGCTCCTGCCGGCAGCGGCCCGGCCGTCGCCAAGGCCGACCGGCACCTGGCCGGGGCGCGGTCTCATCTGCGCCCGGGTGATGAGGAGTTCGTCCGCGAGCTCGTGCGGCAGGCCGAGGACCTGCCACCGCTGGAGTGGGTGGAGACCCATGGAGATTTCCAGCTCAGGAACGTCCTCACCACTTCTGGCGCTGATGCCGAGACGGACGACCGTGAGGTCTTCGTGGCGGTGATCGATTTCGAGCGCAGTGAACCGGGCCCGGCCGTACGGGATCTGGTCCGTCTGTGCGACGCCTGGGACAGCCGCGACGACCTGTTCGAGGCGTTTCTGGCCGGGTACGGAAGGTCCCTGACCGCCGCCGAGGAGGCCCGGCTGGTCATCGACGCAGCTCTGGATTCCGTGAGTGGGATCGCCTACGGCGCCCTCCACGATGACCCCGAGCTCGTCGAACGCGGCCGGCGGACGCTGGCCCGACTGCGCGCCGAGCACCGTGCAGCCCTCTCACCGACAGGAGATGCGACGTGAACGCCGACACGGCACCCACTACCACGGCCGAGCCGCGCGACGCCGACGGACGGCCGCCGGTCCGCGCGGCAACCACCGCTGACGCCGAGGCCATCACCCGGATGCGCTCCGAACATGTCCTGTCCGCACCGTTCACCGAGGAATGGGTCCGGCGGTGCTCGGACGAGCTGGCGCCACGGCTCACGCCGGGGGGAGACGCCCGGGCCTTCGTCGTCGACGCCCAGGACGGCACGATGGCCGCCTGCGCCCTCGGCCTGATACACCCCGTCCTGGCGGCGCCGGCCTACCCCCGAGGCCGGGCCGCCCGCGTACAGATCGTCGCCACGCACCCGGACCACCGCCGCCGCGGCTATGCCCGGGCCGTCGTCTCCTCCCTCCTCGACCACCTCGCCGACGTCGAGGACGTCACACTGTTCGAGCTGCACACCAGCCCGGAGGCCGCTCCCCTGTACCGGGAGCTCGGCTTCAGCGGCAACCCGGCACTCATGCGGATGACCCGCCACCGCCCACCCGCTGGTCTCGCGCCCGGTGCGCAGCCGGATTCGACGTGGGTGCCGCCGCAGCAGTACGCCGACGCACTGCCCCGGGCAGCCGCGTTCGTATGCCTCTACGTGACCGACGAGGACGACCGGCCGCTCCAGCTGCACTCCGTCTACTCCCCTGGCCACCCCTGGCACATGATCGGCGGCGCGATGGATCTGGGCGAGCGGCCCTGGGACGCAGTGGTGCGCGAGTGCCGGGAAGAGACCGGGATGACCGCCGTGGGTCCGCCCCGGCTGCTGGCCACCGTGTACGGGCAGCCCCGGGAGAGGCGCCCGTACAGCACGCTGCAGCTCGTCTTCGACGGCGGGCGCCTCACCGATGCACAGATCAGGGGTCTCACCCTCAACGCGCGTGAGCACGACGAGGCCCGCATTCTGCCCCTGGCCGAGTGGGAGGCCTTGATGCCGGCGCGAGATTTCGTGCGGCTGCGCGCCGTGGAGGAGGCTCGCCGCACCGGCGTGGCCGCATATGTCGACACCTGGGGGAACGCGTGACCGCCAGCAGCATTGTCTTGATGTCCGACCGGAGGGTCGCCGCGATCCCCGTCCAGGAGTGCGGGGAGGTCCTCGTCGACGCCCGCGCGCACGGCCTGAAGGTCGATGACCGCAAACGGGACGAGGCCGGGGCCTGGTCCCACGTTCGGCAAGGCGTCCTTGCCCGGCTGCTGCACGCCCAGTCGCTGCTTCCCACTGGTGTGTTGCTGCTGTTCGTCGAGGGCTTCCGGCCGCCGGCCCTGCAGCGCCGGTACTTCGAGGAGTACTCCGACGAGCTCGCGCGCGCCCACCCGGACTGGCAGGCGGCCGAGCTCCGGGCGTCCGCCAGCCGCTTCGTGTCGCCTCCGGAGATCGCGCCGCACTCCGCCGGTGCGGCCGTCGACGTGACGCTGATCGACCACCGGGGCCGCGAGCTGGACATGGGAACGCGCGTCAACGCCTCACCGGAGGAGTCCGACGGCGCCTGCTACACCGACGCCCCCGGCCTCAGCGGCCGGGCCCGCGCGAACCGGGCCACCTTGGGCCGTGCCCTTTCCGCCGCGGGCATGGTCCCGTACCGAACCGAGTGGTGGCACTGGTCGTTCGGCGACCGGTACTGGGCACTGCAGACCCAGCGGCCGGCCGCCCTGTACGGACCTGTCGAACTGCCCTGACACCGACCAACCTGTCTTTCACGAACGAGGAGCGATCTGTGGCAATCACCCGGGCTGACTGGTCCGAGCGCTACACCGAGGGGCGAGGCTTCCGGCGGCTCGGGGACGAGGAGAAGGGCCTGCTCGTCGAGCACGCGCCCGCGCCCGAGGGCGGCCGCGCGCTCGACGTAGGGTGCGGAACGGGCGAAATGTCCGTGTACCTTGCCTCGCTCGGGTACACCGTCGACGGAGCGGACTTCGCCGAGGGCGCCCTGGAGAAGGCCCGCACGGACCACCCCGACGCGGAGGTGCGGTGGCTGTGCCTGGACATCGAACGCGACGACGCCGCCCCGCTGGGCAACGACCTCTATGACCTGGTGGTCTTCCGCCTCTCGGTGGCCTTCTTGAACGACCGCACCCGTGTCCTGCACACGCTGGGGCGCCGACTGCGCGAGGGCGGCACCATGCTGATCATTACCCCGCTGGCCGCGCACACCCCGGCCGAGAAGCGGCACATCGCGCTGGACGAGGATGAGATCGCCGCCCTCACCTGCGGATGGACGAGCGTGCAGCGCATCACCGCCGGCGACCTGGCGACACTGGTCCTGCGCGGGCCGTGCGCGGATACGGTCGCTGTGGAGCGGTCCGTGCCGGCCACCGGCTACGCCGTTGCCGGGGCGCTGGCCGTCGTGACCGACGAGCACGGGCGTGTCCTGCTCGGCTGGTCCAAACGCGGCATGTGGGAGGCTCCGGGCGGGAAGATCGACGGTGCGGAACCGCTGGACGGGGCCGGGGTGCGCGAGCTCGCCGAGGAGACCGGCCTGCACGCCACCGGCGCCAGCGTGGTGTCCATCCTCACCGACGCCGCCCAGGGCGTCCCGCGGGTGACCGCCGTGATCCGGATCGCCGGCTTCACCGGCACCCTCACCACCGCGGAGCCGGAGAAGTTCACCCGCTGGGAATGGCACGACGTCCACGGTCTCGGATGTCTCGGCCCGGTGTTCACCCCGGCCGCGAACGCACTGGATGCCGTCTGGCCCGGTGTCATCCCCGGCCTGCCGCCGGTCAACGCCTACCCGACCGCCGCCGAACTGACGCCGGTGCCCGGGGAACCGGCCGAAGCCGTCCGGCTGCGCCACCGCATGGCAGATGCCGTCATCGCGGGCGGGTGGGCGCCCTCCGCCGTGGTCCAAGAGGCGCTGCGCACGGTGCCCCGGCACCGGTTCGCACCGGAGACGGACCTCAAGACCGCTTACGACGACGACCTGGCCGTCGTCACCCGCCGGGACGAGAACGGCCGGGCGACCAGCTCGGTCAGCGCCGCCTGGCTCCAGGCCGACATGGCCGAGCAACTCCAGCTGAAGCCCGGGGCGACCGTCCTCGAGGTCGGCTCCGGCGGATACAACGCGGAGCTCCTGGCGCACGCCCTGGGAGAGCGCGGCCGGGTGGTGACTGTGGACGTCGACCGGTACGTGGTGCACCGAACACAACGGCTGTGTGCGGAGGCCGGCAGCGGCCGGGTCACCGCCGTCCTCGGCGACGGCGGACTCGGCGCGCCCGGCCACGTCCCGGCCGACGGCTTCGACGGGATCGTGATCACGCACAACGCGTCCGACATCGCACCCGCATGGCGAGAGCAGCTCGCCGAAGGGGCCCGGCT
>NZ_JBEXSH010000131.1:0-14275 GCF_040613555.1 Streptomyces sp. NPDC006265 | reverse complement strand
GGTGAACCGGCAAAACCGCCGCGAGTACATCGACGCCCCCGCGCTGACCATCGGTCTCGCTGTACAGCCGGACGTGCTGCGGGACATCGGGAAGGCGTCAGACTGACACGCACGTCGGTGCGAAGAGGTGACAGCGGATGGCCGGGAAGAAGCAGCCGACCGGCGGCAGGCTGCCGCGCGCGGCGTACGAGCGAGGACTGCTGCGGCTCCAGGTGGAGCTGGTCAAACTCCAGGAGTGGGTACGAGCCGAGGGCGCCCGGCTCGTCGTGGTCTTCGAGGGCCGCGACGCGGCAGGAAAGGGCAGCACCATCAAGCGGGTCGCCGAACACCTCAACCCCCGCGTGGCGCGGATCGTGGCGCTCTGCCCAAGCCGACCGAACGCGAACGCACCCAGTGGTACTTCCAGCGCCATGTCGAGCACCTGCCCGCCGCGGGCGAGATCGTCCTGTTCGACCGCAGGGTGGCGCTGTATCCGGCTGCTCGGTTGCGGTTGGGGCGCCACACCGCGGTCAGGCGGCCCAGCGCGTCATGGGCTTCTGCACCAAGGAGGAGTACGCGAGGTTCCTGTACCCGTGCCCGGTCATCGAACGGCTGTTGGTGGAGGGCGGCATCCTGCTGCGCAAGTACTGGTTCTCGGTGAGCGACGCCGTGCAGGAGCAGCGCTTCCGGACCAGGCTCGAGGATCCCACGCCCCGCTGGAAGCTCTCGCCGATGGACCTGGAGTCCATCTCACGTTGGAAGGCCTACTCCCGCGCCAAGGACGAGATGTTCGTGCACACCGACATTCCCGAGGCGCCCTGGTACGTGGTCGAGAGCGACGACAAGCGCAGCGCACGCATCAACATGATCGCCCACCTGCTGTCCACCGTCCCGTACCACGAAGTGCGCCAGCCCCCGCTCGAGCTTCCCCCACGCCCGCCGTCCACGGGCTACGAGCGCACGCATCGCCCGCTCCGGACGTACGTGCCCGACCATGCCGCGTCCCTGACGAAAGGCGAGGTGAGCACCGGGTGACATGGATGAACCGCTCCGGGACCGGCGGAGGCTCTGCGTCGTGACGGGCCCCATCGCATAGCCGAGCAGGCGGCGGGAGAACAGGTCGATGACCGTGGCCAGATAGAGCTTGCCCCGGCCGGTTTCGATCTCCGTCATGTCCCCGCACCAGACCAGGTCGGGTGCCTCGGCGGTGAAGTCCCGCCGCACGAAGTCCGGGGCGGCCGGACGTTTCCCCGGCCGGGTCAGCCCCCGCCGTCTGCGTACCTTCCGCGCGGCCAGACCGAACTCGCACATGATCCTGGCAATGGTGTTCACGGAGACCCGCCAGCCCTGCCTCACCAGCCTGATCCAGATCTTCGGCGAGTCATAGGTGCCATCGGAGCCGTCGAACTCCTCCTTCACCGCTTCGATCAGATGCTGTCTGCGCAGCTCACGCCCGGTGGGCCGGCGGGTTCGGTGCTTGTAGAACCATGCCTCGCTCACGCCCAGAGCGCGGCAGGAGACGCGGTGCGAAATGCCGTGCTCGGTCCTGGAGTCGCTGATCACCCCGACAACGGACGCCGGGTCCGCCACGGCAACTTCACCCACAGGACCATGCAGCGTTTGAGGACATCACGATCCATGACCAGTTCGTTGTTCTCCCGCTTGAGCTGGGCGACCTCCCGCCGCAGACGCTCCAGTCGTCACTCCCGCCGGCCGGTGCGGTTCCTGCCCGACGGGCGGGGGAGACCCAGCTGCCCAGGGTGGTCTCGTTGATCCCCAGGTCCTCGGCGACCTCGGCGATCGTCTTGCCGGTCTCCGCGACGATCCGTACGGCCCCCTCACGGAACTCCGGATCGAACTTCCGTCGCTTCTCCCCCATGATTCCCAACTTCCCCTGCAGTCACGGTCTTCAGCTATGAGGGGAGGGACAATCTGCGAGACGTCCTTGGAGGTGTTGCCGTTGTTGACTTCGGTGAAGTTGTGGTTGAAGTGCGTGGCGGGGACGATGAAGCCCGCCGAGGCCAGGGCCCGGATGACGAACAGGGAGTTCTGCGGGCTGCTTCCGTAGCCGTGGGTCATGTTGCAGACGGGGAAGACCCCGCCTGCGACCGGGGCATCCGTCACCGGGTTGCCGCCGGCGGTGCCGGTGGCCGGGTAGTAGACGTAGGTGGTGCACGAGCGGCTGCCGCGAGTCCAGTTGTACCGGCGCACGCCGACCGCGAACGGCGTGGTCGGCGCTGTGTCCAGTGGCCCGGCGGCGGCCGGTGCCTGTCCTGCGCCGAGCAGGGACAGACCCACGCCCGTCGCTCCGGCCGCGCTCATGCTGAGGAAGGTCCGTCGTCGCTCATCGCGAGCCTCCTTCGACGGAGGGCAGGGGCCGCAACGAGTACGGCTGTTGCTCAGATTTTGGTGACGGGGCCGCCGCGCAGTGCAGTCGAGCGGCGCCGGTACTCTTCTTCATCAATCTCCCCGCGGGCCAGACGCTCACGGAGGATGTCCTCCGGTGCGGCCGCGGCCGGGGTGTGCGTGTGCTCGTGCGGCTGGTTCAGAGCGCGGAACAGCAGCACCGCGAGGGTGATGAACAGCGCCCAGAACAGGATCATGCCGGCCGACATTGCGAACCAGCCCCAACCGCTGACGTCGTGGCCGTACCAGAACATCGCCATTCACCTGCTTCGGCGGTGGTACCCAAGCCCGGGCACCAGGGTCCTTTGCCTTCCACCTCATCGTCTCTCCGGGATTTGCCGCGGTCTGGGGCCGGATGGTCCACGGCTGATGGGCCGTTCAGCCCCTACCTCGTGAGGTATCCAGGCGCAGGCTGGAGAGTGAGGTCCGAGTAAGGAGCCGAGCAGCTTCCGTGTGGCTTTGACGTCGCCCACTGCGCCGGTGCGCGCGGCGCCCACCTACGCCCTCACACGGCCCCGACAACCGGCGGCACAACAAGATCGAAGGCCAGGTATGCGGCGTCTCCCGCATGGTCGCCGACGGCGGCTACTGCGTCGACGACCTCATTCAGATCAGTGCCGCCACGCGGGCTCTGCGGCAAGTCGTCGTGGGCCTGCTCGACGGCCATGTACGCCGGGGAGTCACCGATGCCGCCGGCACTGATCCCGTCCATGCCGAGGAGACGTTCGCCGAACTCTCCGACGTTCTGCGCCGCACCACGCTTGGCGTTGGTCCAAGCGGCTCTGTGGAACGGCCAGGCGGCGTACGTCACCACGGGTGCCGCCAGCGTGAGGGAGAGCCACTGCCTGTACTCGAACCGCAGCGCCGGGATCATCGCCATCGCGATCACCGGCACGGCCAGGACCACGGCGGCCGTCAGGCGCTGGCGCAACGGCCGTAGTTCGGCCCCGTCGTCCGGCGCGGTGCCGCTGGCGTCCGGCTCGGGAAGGAGGGGCTCGGGCTCGCGTGCGGTGTAGCCGGTGGCTTCCACCGTGGCGATCAGTTCCGCGACGGCGACGTCCTCGCGATAGGTGACCTTGGCTTTCTCGGTGGCGTAGTTGACGGTGGCCTCGACCCCGTCCATGCGGTTGAGCTTCTTCTCGATCCGGGCGGCGCACGAGGCGCAGGCCATGCCGCCGATGGCCGGCTCGACCTCGGCGGCACCGGGCGTGGTGGTCATGTCTGCTCCTCGGAACTCGCGGACGCGATGTGTCGTGATGCGCGGGACCGGGGGCCGCGAAGTTCGGCGCGGCCCCCTCCCGGCGCGTGGGTCAGGCTGCGACGCGGCCGGCGAAGTCGTAGCCGGCCTCGTCGACGGTCTTGGCGATCAGGGTGGCGAGCGCCTCGTCGGGTTCGGCGGTGGTCCTCACGGTGACCAGGCCGGTGCCGATCTCGACGTCGACCGCGGTGATCTCGCCCAGGCCGCCCACGGCCTTGGCGACGACGCCCTGGCCGTGGGCGCTGCCGACGCCGTCGACCTTGTAGGTCGTCTTGATCTCCGCGCTGGTGTGGCAGCTTCCGTCAGGGGTGCGGCAGTTCGACATGGGACTCCCCAGAGACGATGAGCGGATGGCGTCTCAGTCATCTGGTACCCCTGGGGGGAACTGCAACGGCCGCATGTATACCCCCTGCCCGTATCTATCCCAGGTTTGATCGCGCTCGTCTTGATACCCCCTGGGGGTAATTTGAAATCGTCGGCCGCCTCTGGTAGCGGCCTGGAGATGAGGAGTCGGTCATGAACTCTGGACTGCGGGTCACCGTCTTCGCCGTCGCTCTCGCTGCGTCTCTCGGGGCCGCCTACGGCGTGGGCGGCGCCATCTCACCCGAACCGAGGAACGGCACACATAGGGGATCCGAGGGTCATGCGGGAGGCCGGGCACGAAGAAGAGAGCGGCGATCATGAGGCCATGACGCCGGGAGGCCTCCAGATCTCACGGGGCGGCTACACGCTCGACCTGAAGACCCCGCGACTCGAAGCCGGAAAGAAGAGCGACCTGCGCTTCGCCGTCGTACGAGACGGGACAGGCCGAAACGTCACCGCGTACCAGCGCGAACACGGCAAGGAACTCCACCTGATCCTCGCCTCACGCAACCTCACTGTCCACCAGCACCTACACCCCGTCCTCGCGGCAGACGGCACTTGGTCCACCTCGGTGGATCTGCCCAAGGCCGGCGGCTACCGCGTCTTCGCAGACTTCAAGTCCAAGGGCGGGGACGTGCTCACTCTCGGCGCGGACCTCTCGGCGTCCGGGGCCTACGAGCCCGCCGCGCTGCCCGGGCGCAACACGACGGCGAGGATTGACGAGTACGAGGTGAAACTCGACGGCTGCTTGACCCCGGGCAGGGCCAACGACCTGACGCTGACGGTGACGAAGGACGGCAAGCCGGTCCGCAACCGTCAGCCCTGCCTGGGGGCATACGGCCACCTCGTCGCGCTGCGGTCCGGCGACCTCGCCTACCTGCACGTCCACCCGAACGGCGAGCCCGGCGACGGCAAGACCAAGCCCGGCCCCGAGGCCTCCTTCACGGCGACGGCGCCCAGCGCCAGCGCATACCGCCTGTTCCTGGACTTCCAGCATGAGGGCAGGGTCCGCACGGCAGCCTTCACGGTATATGCGGGCGGCGTGGTGGCCGAGTCCGAGCAGCCCTCACAGGCTGAGTCGGCCGACGAAGGGCCGGGGCGCGCACACTGAGGCGTCCGGCCCTCACCCGGTCCGGTGAGGGCCGCTCCCGTATGCGGCGGCCGGATCAGGTGGCCTGAGCACTCGCCGTAGCAAACAAGCCATTCATTTGACGAGTTGACCCAGTGTTTCGGCACGGGTGGTCGATCACTTCCAGCGAGCCGCTAGGATCACGGCATGGTTACGGCTTGGTCGCCCTGGCGCATCGTCAGGACTCGCTCCGGTGTGGGTCCGCTGCTGCGCGTGCTGGCCATGGCCGTGCTCCTGTTCGGCGTCCTCGTGACCCACGGCGTGCACATGGAAAGCGTCAAGGGGCACCTCTCCATCAGCGCAACGGCCTTCACCGCAGCGTCGGACGGCGGCGGTCGCCATGCAGGCATCGAGCCGACGACGCTGTCCGCCGCGGATGCCGGTGATCACCATGGGAGCCATGGGCCGGCACATCCTGGCGAGCACTGCGTATCCGGACAGCCTCAGCAGGCTTCTGTCCTGGTATCGCCCTGCTTTGCAGTGTCGGTTCGCGAATCGACCAGCGCCTACGACGCCTCAACCGTCCGAGGGCCGACCGCTGGTGACCCCGTGGAAGTTGAATCTCCCGTGGCTCTCAGAGCAGTCTCCATGGTGCAACAGGTCTAAAGGTATGCAGTTCCTCCAACCGGCCTGCCGGATGTCACCGGTTCGGCTGGTACCGCGCGACGAGCTACCTGTCCCATGCGCATGATGGGTCGTCACGTTCGTCGAAGCCGTCCTGCCCCCGCCTATGCCTGCGCCTCTCTCCGTGCTTGACGGAGACGTGGCAGCAGCACGGAGGACCTGTGTCGACCCACTCCCGTATCCCCGCGCACCCCCTATGGGTCCCATGCGGCTCACCGTTGTCCCGCCGATTCGTCTCGGTGATCCGCGGCGCCCTCATGATGGCGCTCGTGCTCTGCACCGCCGGGCACGGGGTGCCCGAGGAGACACACGAGTCGGTGTTCGTGCCTGCGGCCTTCTCGGCGACGGCGACGGCGACGGCAGCGGACAAGGACCCTCATGGGCCCCACGCTCCCCACGGGACCGAGGAGTGTGCGGCGGACCTGATCGTGCGCACCGCGGCCCAGCCGGCCGAGGAACTTGCCCTCGGCGCGATGTCTGTCGTACTCCTTGCCGTGTCCGTGGTGGCCGGGAGGCCCCTCGTACGGTGTGACCGCCGTAGACGTCGCAGCGCACGCACCGGCCGCGTGGCGCTCGTCCGCACGTCGCGGTGGCGGATCTAGACCACTCGCTCGCAGCCGACCGACTTCACGGCTGCCGCGTGCCCATGGCCTGAGCGCGGACGCATGGTCCGCCCATGACCAGGACGCGCGAGATGAACCGCACCGGTATTCATCGAGCGAGAGTGAACACAAAGACATGCAGTCATTGACCAAGGCCGCGACCCCCTCCGGCCAGTCCGCCCTGTCCGGGCTGGTGGGCAACACCCCGCTCCTGCGGGTGTCGGAGCCGCTGGCCCCGACCGGGCGTGGCTTCTGGGCGAAGCTCGAAGGCTTCAACCCCGGCGGCATCAAGGACCGTCCCGGGTTGTACATGGTGGAGCGGGCCCGTGCCCGTGGCGACCTGCGGCCCGGCGGGCGGATCATCGAATCCACCAGCGGGACCCTGGGACTGGGGCTGGCTCTGGCCGGGATGGTCTATGGCCATCCGGTCACCCTGGTCACCGATCCGGGACTGGAGTTGTCCATGACCCGGCTGCTGACCGCGTACGGCGCCCAGGTCAACGTCGTCTCCGAGCCGCACCCCACCGGAGGCTGGCAGCAGGCCCGCCGCGACCGCGTGCAGCGGCTGCTGGAGCAGCACCCCGGCTCCTGGTGCCCGGACCAGTACAGCAACCCCGACAACGTCGCCGCCTACACTCCGCTGGCCCTCGAACTCGCAGCCGAGATGGGCCACATCGACGTGCTGGTATGCAGCGTCGGCACCGGCGGCCACTCAGCCGGCGTTTCCCGCGTCCTGCGCCAGCTCTACCCCGAGCTGACCGTCGTCGGCGTGGACACCATCGGCTCCACGATCTTCGGTCAGCCCGCCCGACCCCGCCTGATGCGCGGCCTCGGCTCCAGCATCTTCCCCCGCAACGTCGCCTACGAGAACTTCTCCGAGGTGCACTGGGTGGCCCCGCACGAGGCCGTGTGGACCTGCCGCCAACTGGCCTCGTCCCACTACGCCACCGGTGGCTGGAGTGTCGGCGCGGTCGCGCTGGTGGCCGGCTGGCTGGCCCGCACGATGCCGGCGGACGCACGGATCGTCGCGATCTTCCCCGACGGTCCGCAGCGATACCTGGGGACCGTCTACGACGACGACTACTGCGCCGCCCACGGCCTGCTGGAGTCGCCAGCGGCACCCGAACCGGAGCTGATCGGCCGCCTGGACGAGAAGGAGGTCACCCGCTGGACCCGGTGCACCACCGTCGTCGATCCCGTCACGCTGCAAGGCGCCCAGGGCGCATCGGACGTCGAGGCCGACGCTTCGGAGGAGGGCCGGTGAAGGGGCTGTACACCCAGGTCCGATCGTACGAAGGCAGCGTCCAGCTGTTGATGGTCAACCAGTTCACCATCAACCTCGGCTTCTACATGCTGATGCCCTATCTGGCCGCCCACCTCTCCGGAACGCTCGGGCTGGCCGGCTGGATCGTCGGACTCGTCCTCGGCGTACGCAACTTCAGCCAGCAGGGCATGTTCCTGGTCGGGGGCACCCTCGCCGACCGGCTCGGCTACAAGCCGCTGATCGTCGCCGGATGCGTGCTGCGCACCCTCGGCTTCGCGACGCTCGGACTGGTCGATTCCCTGCCTGCCCTGCTCGCCGCCTCAGCGGCCACCGGGCTGGCCGGGGCGCTGTTCAACCCGGCCGTACGGGCGTACCTCGCGGCCGACGCGGGGGAGCGCAGGGTCGAGGCCTTCGCCCTGTTCAACGTGTTCTACCAGGCAGGCATCCTGCTCGGCCCGCTGGCCGGCATGGTGCTGACCGGCGTGGACTTCCGCATCACCTGCCTGGTGTCGGCCGGGATCTTCGCGCTGCTGAGCGTCGTACAGATCCGGGCACTACCCGCCAGGAGGTCAGAGGACGACAAGCGGCAGGACGCCCACGCCGGCCAGGGTGTCCTCACCCAGTGGCGCGGCATCCTCGCCAACCGGCCGTTCCTGCTCTTCTCCCTCGCCATGATCGGTTCGTACGTCCTGTCCTTCCAGGTCTACCTGGCGCTGCCGCTCGAGGTACGCCGGCTCGGCGGCGACGGTGAGTTCGGCACGGCGGCGGTAGCGATGCTCTTCGCGGTCTCCGGGCTGACCACGATCCTCGGTCAGACGCGAGTGACGGCGTGGTGCAAGGCGCGGTACGAGCCAGGGCAGGCGCTGGTGCGCGGGCTGGCGGCGATGGGACTGGCCTTCGTGCCCCTGCTCGCCGCCACCGCTGTGCCGGTACCGGAGTCCGGGATCGGATTGTGGCTGCTCGCGGCGGTTCCGCCGACGCTCGCCGCGCTGTTGCTGGCTATCGGCACGATGATCGCCTACCCGTTCGAGATGGACACCATCGTCCGTCTCTCCGGTGACCGCCTCGTCGCCACCCACTACGGGCTGTACAACACGATCTGCGGCATCGGCATCACCGTCGGGAACCTCGGCACGGGCGCCGCGCTCGACGCCGCCCGCGCGGCCGGGATGCCCGCGCTGCCCTGGGTCACGCTGTGCGTGCTCGGCCTGGCCTGCGCGGCCGCCCTGTACGGCCTGCACCGCACCGGCCGACTGGCGGCGCCGCCGACCTCCGAGCCGCTCGCCGCGACCGTCTGACCCAACGGCCCTCCGGCCCAGGAGCGGGGCACCACACGGTGCCCCGCTCCTACTGGGCCCTGCCTTCTTCCAGGAGTCCTTCATGCCCACTCCTGCGGTGCCCTTCTCCGGGCCGGCCCCCTTGCAGCTCCGCCCCTTCCGGGCAGTGCGCTACGACGCGGAACGTGTCGGCGACCCGTCCGAGCGTCTCGCTCCGCCGTACGACGACCTTCACCCAGCCCAGGTTCGCGCTCCGACTCCACCCGTACCACGTGGCGCGACTGCTGTACGCGGACGCACCGCAGGGCGCCGCCCGCGAACCGGGGCGCTGGCTGCGACGCGGCGTACTCCGCCGGCACGAGCGGCCCGCACTTGTACGTCTACCAGCAACAGCGTGGCGCCCGGATTCTCCAACGTGGCCTTATCAGCCACCTGTTGCTGCCACGCCAGGCGGGACAACTGCTGCCGCACGAAGACGTGTCGAACCACGTGGCCCGGCAGCGCGCCGCCCATATGTCAGGCCTTCGCGCCCAATTGGAGCCACTGCTGCCGGCCCACCGAGGCACAGCGTCGACGACCGCACATCTCGTGGACCACACCACCCGCCGTACGCCGGTCGCCGTTGCCCGGACCGGACAGATCACCCACGTATTGTGGGCCTGCGACGATCCCGCGGAACTCTCGCTCCTCGCCGGTGGCCTGTCCGTCGGGCAGGCACTCATCGCCGACGGCCACCACCGCCACGCCGCCTGCCTCCAGCTGAGTGGAGACGCGGCAGGCCCGTGGAGCAGCAGCCTCACCCTCCTGGTCGATACCGTCACGTCTCCGCTTCGGCTCTCCGCGTTTCCACCGACTGGCGCCGGCCCCGGGACCGGAGAAGGCCGCTCAGCCTGCTCTCCGACCGCTACCGTAGCGGACTCGAAGCCACCCCCGCCCCTGTTCCCGAGGGACCTTGTCGCCAAGCTTGACTTCCGCCGCCAGCAGCCGTGTTCGTCGGCGATTGCATGCAACGGCGCGCCACCCAGGGGGAGTTGCAGGACCCCCCAACTCGTGATGCTTCGTGCGGTCATCTGATCGCCGGTCGACGAGCCCGGCTCGTAGCAGGGACCGGCACAGGCTGAGGCTGCCGATCGTGCTGAGGAGCCCCGAGCCGCTCGACTTCAACCCGGAGCCCTACACGATTGCCCTATGCACGCAGTCGGGGGACGATCTCCACGCGATGGGGAACGGCTCGTGTCGGCGCTGCCGGCATGGGCGAGGAGGTGCATCAGGCCGTCTGGCTCCGAAGACCTGCACGTGCGGCGGCCCCTCTCGCGCTGCCCGCTGAGCGATTACCGTCACGCACCGCTTGCCCGCCGTTCCGGAATTCGTGAGGCGGCAGGCCGCAGCCTGGAGCAGTGTCACCGCCGTGAGCCCGGCAAAGGGGTGACCGACAGTCCGGCGCAGGTGCTCCGCCCGCCGCGTCAATGGGCTTCTCCGCTGACGAGCTCATAGCCCGCCTCGTCGACCGCGGACGCGACGACGGCGTGATCCAGTGGCTGCTCGCTGGTCACGGTGACCTTGCCCGACGGCAGATCTACCTGGACGTCCTCTACCCCGGGGACGCCTTTGAGTTCGGAGCTGACGGCCTGAACGCAGTGAGCGCACGTCATGCCGTGGACGTCGTACACCTTCTGAACCATGTGCTGCTCCTTTCCCGAGAGAGGGGCATGATGATACCCCTAGGGGGTAACGGGATGTCTGGGGGAAGTGTTCCCGATGGTTTGGGCCGTGCCTCCCGGGCCGGAACCAGCCGGTCGCGCACCATAGCGAGGAGACGAGGACGGAGGTCGGGCGCGATGGACGCATGGCAACCGATGCTGGTTCTTCTCGGCGTGGTCGGGGCCGGTCTGGCTGCCCTCTACGGGCTGAGCCTCTGGCTGGCGGCGGCGCGGGCTCCCCTCGAAACCGGTCCCTTCGCCGGAGGTCTCAAGCCGGGGGAGCACGCCGCGTCGCGGTTCCATGTGCGCTGGTACCCCGTCACCATGATCTTCCTGGCCTTCGACATGGAGATGCTCTTCATGTACCCGTGGTCAAAGGTCGTCTCGGAGGTGGGCACCCCGGCGGTCGTGGAGATGTTCCTCTTTCTCGGCATCCTGTTCGCGGCGGTGGCATACGCCTGGCGCGAGGGGGCTCTGAGGTGGACCTGAGAGGCGCTCTTCGGCGTATGGCGATGAACCGCCCGGCGGTGCTGGCGGTGACGTTGCCCGGAGCGACAGAGCTCCGGCTGGAGGCCGAGGCAGAGGTACGTCGGCGGGGATGGCCCGTCGTGAATGCTCCCGCAGCCGCGGATCTCTTGCTCGTCTGCGGCGTCCCGGCGCCCGAGGATGCGGAGTGGCTGGACGGCATCGAACGGTCGATGCCGGAGCCGGCTCAGCGGATCGTGGCCGGGGAGCGCGGGCGGATCGCCGCCGCGCTCGACGTGGCTCGCAAGGACCTGATGGACAGGACGGCGACTCGACGCGAGGCCGACGTGGCGGACGTGGCGGACCAGCCTGGTGCTCGTGAGCACGGCGATCGAAGGGGCCACGGTGACGGGCACGGCCGCGGCACGCACCACGACAGCTCGTCGCCCGAAGCATCCAACGATCAAACTCATGACCACCACCGCATGGACCACGGCCAGAGTGACCATGCCGCTCGGCCCGGCCACGAGGAGCATGGGCACCACCAACCCGCTGATCACGGGGCGCACATGGACCATATGGATCACAAGGATCACGAAGGCCATGGCGGCCATATGGATCATATGGATCACATGGGTCACGACATGCACGCCATGGGCGAGGTGGCAGGTCTTCCGATGGCCGAGAGGGGCGACGACCGAGATGAGCTGAGGCTCGACCAGTTGCACGTGCCGATCGGCCCCGTGCTGAGCGACTGGCCGACGGGGCTCATTCTCCGTCTCACCCTGCAGGGAGACGTCGTACAGGTAGTCGAGGAGGACCACCTCCCCGTACCGCCCGGCCATCGGCTGCCCTTCTGGGGCGAGCCGTGGCTGCGGGCGGCGCAGGGCGAGGAGGTCACCCGGGGAAGTGCAGCGCGGCGGCGCTGTGCCGCGCATCTGGACAGCGCGGGACGGCTCCTTGCTGTCGTCGGCTGGGACGACGTTGCGGCGCGGTGCCGTCGGCTGCGGGACGAGGTGCTGTCGGGGGCGTCGCGTGAGGGGATCGGTGGCGATCTGCGCCGCACGGTTCGCAGAATCGGGTGGTCCCGGCCGCTGCGTTGGTCGATCGCCGGTCTGGGAGAGTTGCCGGCGGACAGGGCGCGGGCGGCCGGAGTGACCGGACCCGCGCTCGCTGCGGACGGGGACGCGTACGACCGGCTGCTGATGTGGCTGAGCGAGATCGAGCGCGGCCTCGAAGGGCTCGACGACACACGGCCGTTGGCGCCGGATGACCGGACCGGCCCGCGTGGCCGGCTGGACGGACCGCAGCCGCCGTCGCGGGCGCTACTCGACGTCTTCCCCGAACTGCTGAACGGCGCAGAGTTCGCCTGCGCTCGGATCATTGTGGCCAGCCTGGACCCCGACCTCGACGAACTCGCCCTCGCGCCCGTTGCCGGAGCGGCCCATGCCTGATGCAGCGCCCCTTTGGGCGACCGTCGTCCTTCCCCTCGCTTTGGCCGTGGCGGCCGTGGCCGCGGCCGGGTTCGACGCGGTGCTGTCCGGGTCGGCCGAGCGCGGGCCCGCCGGGAGCGTCCGGGAGGCCGGGCTGCGGGCGCTGGCCCCCTTACGCGAGGCCCTGCGGTTGCTCGTCCAGCAGCCTCGTCGTACGACGGCTGCCGACCGGCTGCTCGGAAGGCTGGGCGTGCTGTTGGTCCCGGTGGCCGCCGTGCTCGCAGGTGCCGTACTGCCCTGGGGCTTCCGTGCCGTGAGCGATCCGTCCGTGGGCATCGTGTGGTTCAACGCGATGGAGGCGCTGGCCTGGGCAGCGGTGTGGATGGTGGGCTGGGGACCGAACTCGGCGCTGTCGCTGATCGGTGGGTACCGGTTCCTGGCCCAAGGCCTGGCGTACGAACTGCCGCACATGTTCGCGATCACCACGGCGGCCCTTGGGGCTGAGTCCCTACGGGTGAGTGACGTGGTCGCGGCACAGGACGGCCTGTGGTTCGCGGTGTGGATGCCCGCCGCGTTCGTCGTCTATCTGCTGAGTGCGCTCGCGATGGCCTTCTGGGGGCCGTTCGAGTATCCGGTGTCGCGAGACGCTGCCGGTGGTGCGGCCGCCGAACTCGCGGGCTTGGACCGGCTGGTGTTCCTGGGCGGGCGGTGGCTGCTGCTGGTGGTGACCGCCGGATTCAGCGTGCCGCTGTTCCTCGGCGGCGGACACGGGCCGTTGCTGCCGGGCTGGGCGTGGACGCTGATCAAGACCGCCGCCGTCCTGGCGCTGCTGGTGGCCGGGCGTCGGGCACTGCCCGTGCTGCGGATGGAGCGGTACATGGAGGTGGCCTGGATGGTGCTGGTACCGCTGACGCTGCTTCAGGCGCTGTTCGTGGCCGTCATCGTGTTGAACCGATGAGAGGGAGGTGCGCCGACGATGCTCGATGACGTGATCTTCTGGGTGCTGGCTCTGCTGGCGGTGGCCGCCGGAGCCATGGTGTTCCGGTTCGACTCCATGGCCCGGGCGACGTACGCGCTGCTGACCTCGCTGCTCTGCGTAGGTGGCGAGGTGCTGTTGCTCGGGCTCGACTACCTCGGCGTTGTGATCGTGCTGATGATGACCATCGAGATGGCCATCATGGCCGTGTTCATGGTGATGTACATGATGAACCCGGCCGGACTCATGCCGATGACCATGGTCCACAACAAGAATGGCGCGGCCGCGGTTTGCGCGGCCGTCTTCGCCGTACTCGTCGCCGGGATCCTGCTCGCCCCGTGGCCGTCCCGGCGCGGCAAACCATCGGCTGATCCGACCATGGACCTGGGCCTGTCGCTGATGGGTCCTCAGATGCTCACCATGATGACCCTGGGCCTCGCCCTGTTCGCCACGATCGTGGCGACCGTCGTCCTGGCTACTCGTCGGGGTCGCTACGACCGCTTCGGCGACGACCTGAAGGCGCGGACCGCTGACGACGCGGTACGGGGAGGGACGGGCCGATGAGCCTGGAGCTGTTCCTGTTGCTTGCTGCTGCGCTGTTCAGCATCGGCCTGTTCGGCGCGCTCACCCAGCAGTCGATCGTGATGCTGATGATGGGGCTGGAACTGATGCTGGGCGGCATCATCGTCGGCGCGGCGGCCGTCTCAAGGAGCTGTGGACCTTGATCCTGATCTGCGTGAGCGGGCACGCCACCGAGACGTACGTGATGCTCGCCGTGCTCAAGCTGGTCGACGTCGTC
>NZ_JBEXSH010000130.1:0-14339 GCF_040613555.1 Streptomyces sp. NPDC006265 | reverse complement strand
ACAGGGACCGGGACAGCGCTTGGCTGCCGCCGAGGACCAGGCCGACGCCTCCTCATGGCCGACGCCCTCCTGCGCGCCCATCTCCCCACGGCCCGTGCCACCCTGCGCGCCCATCTCGCCGTGGCCCGCGTCGCCCTGCATCCCCGTACCCCCGTGGCCCGTGCCCTCCTGCGCGCCCATCTCCCCACGGCCCGTGCCACCCTGCGCGCCCATCTCGCCGTGGCCCGCGTGGCCCTGCGTCCCCGTACCCCCGTGGCCCGTGCCCTCCTGCGCGCCGATCTCGTCCCCCGGCCGGACCGGCACCAGGCAGGCCCGTTGGTTGGGGCGGCCGTTGACGGTCACCAGGCAGTCGAAGCAGACGCCGATGCCGCAGAACACCCCGCGCGGACGGCCCTCGCCTCGGGTGGAGCGCCACGACGTCACTCCTGCCGACCACAGCACGGCGGCGACCGTCTGTCCGGGCAGCGCCTCGACCGTCCGCCCGTCGAACGTGACCGTGAAGGCGGGGCCGGGCCTGGCCCCCGCCAGCTCCAGCGGGTTCACTCGGCCTCCTCGGTGAAACGGTCGGGCCGGAACGGGCCGAGGTCGAGGTCGGGTGTCCGCCCGGTCAGCGCCTGGGCGATCAGATGCCCGGTGCCGGTGGCGAGTCCGATGCCCGCGCCCTCGTGCCCGCAGGCGTGGAAGAGCCCGGGCACCCGCGGGTCGGGGCCGATCGCGGGCAGATGGTCCGGCAGATACGGCCGGAAGCCGGCGTACGTCCGCATGGCCCGGACTCCGGCGAGGAACGGGAAGAGCCCGGTCGCGCCGGCCGCCAGCGCACGCAGCGCCGGGAGCGACAGGGACCGGTCGAAGCCGACCCGTTCACGGCTGGCGCCGATGAGGACCGGCCCGGCCGGGGTGCCCTCGACCACCGGGGAGGTCTGCAGCGCCGCCGAGTCGCTGGCGACGTCGGCCACATAGTCGGCGGCGTACACCTTGTGCCGGATGCGGGGCGGCAGCGGTTCGGTGACCAGCACGAAACCCCGCCGGGGCCGTACCGGCAGACGGACTCCGGCACGGGCCGCCACCTCACCGCCCCAGGTGCCGGCCGCGTTGACGACCGCGGGCGCGTGCAGGTCGCCCCGGTCGGTGCGCACGCCGCGCACCGCGCCGTCCGGGCCGCGCAGGACCCCGGTCATCTCCCGGCCGGTGCGCAGCCGGGCCCTGGAGGCGCGCAGCAGATGGGCCGCCGCGAGGGCCGGCATCACCTGGGCGTCCTGCGGGTAGTGCATGCCGCCCGCGGAGCCCGGGGCCAGGTACGGCTCCAGGTCGGTGAGCCGGTCGGGCGGCACCGGGACGGCCTCGACCCCGGCGGCGCGCTGCTCGGCGGCGAGCTTCTCCAGCCCGGTCAGGGCCCGGTCCGTACCGGCGACGACGACACCGCCCTTGGCCTCGTACTCGACGGCCCGGCCCAGCCCCTCCCGGGCCAGTCCGGCCCAGAGCCGGGCGGACAGCAGGGCCAGTTCGAGCTCCGGTCCGGGTTCCTTGTCGGAGACGAGGAGGTTCCCCTCCCCCGCTCCGGTCGTACCGCCGGCCACCGGGCCCCGGTCCACCACGACGGTGTCCAGCCCGGCGCGGGCCGCGTACAGGGCGGTGGCGGCGCCGACCACTCCGGCTCCGACCACCACGACATCGCAGGTCAGCGACTCGCTCACATCTGTACTATGTCACACACCACATGCTCTGAGAAGGGTACGGACAGGGCGGGCGAACGCACGGAAGCGGTCAGTCGGCCGCGGGGACGACCCTCAGGTGGGACACGGTCGCGGTGCGACGCGTACGGCGCTCCCGGGACGCGGAGCGGCGGGCCTCGCGCAGGACGAACGTGACCCGGGCGCAGCCCAGTTCCTCGAGCGTCCTGGAGGTCTCGACGACGACCCGGCACTCGGTGGCGCCCCGGCGCGGATCCGGGTGCAGCAGCGGCCGTACGGCACCGTCCTGCTCGACGGCGTCCTCGCCGACCGCGCGGATCCAGTGCGGCAGACCGTGCCGGTAGGCGGCGTCCATGATCGGGTCCTGGGCGATGTCGCGGCGGATGGCGTGCAGGCCGTGGTCGGGGCCGTGGCCCTCCACGATCCGCGCGAAGTGCGCCAGCATCGGCAGGCACCAGCTCGCCTCGTGGTCGCCGAGCACTCCGGGGGCGTCGGGGTGGAACAGCACGAACCTGAGGAAGTTGTCGCCTGGCATCGCCGTCGGGTGCGGGCCCACCTCACGGAAAAGTGACCGGAAGGCGCTGTTGGTCAGCACCACGTCCCAGCAGTGGTCGACGACGAGGGAGGGGAAGGAGACACCCTCCAGGAGCCCGGCGTAGTCCTCCAGGTAGGCCTGGGCCTCGGGAGTCTCGGGGACGGGCCGCGGTGCCGGCCGCTGCCCTCCTGCCTGATATGCCATCGGGAGGTCACCCCTCTTGCCTGTGCGGCCTTGACGCGGCGCCCCGATCCTGCTGCCCGGAGCTGAGGCGTGTCAACTATCGTGGCATTTCGTGCCTGTTGACGGCTGAAATTGGCCACAGTTGTGGCGAGACCTGGATGTGAGTTCGAAGCACCGGCTACGCTCCGGGGAGTTCACGCCGGGGTAGGTCACGGCATCCACTTGTGAGAAGCCTGTGAGATACGTAGGAGATCTGTCGGTGAAGGGTGGCTTCGTCGAGGGTCCGGGCGCCACGCCGACGGCCGTGCTACCGGCCGTCGTCTCCCGTGTCGGCGCGCTCGCCGACCGGCTCGGCGTGCCGCACGCCGAGGTCTTCGACATCGGCCGGCTGTCCGTCGCCTCCGGGGTCCCGGATCCCGTGGTCAAGGCCCTGCTCTGCGGCCGGCCGGCGGGCGAGCCCGATGTCCAGGCCCGGTTCCTGCAGCGCCTGGACCTGTTGCGCCGGACCCGGCTCAAGCCGGGCGGCCGCAAGTACACCCAGCAGGAGATCGCCGACGGCGCGGGCATGTCCCGTCAGCAGGCCGGCGCCCTCATCAACGGCGACCGGCGGCCGACCATGGAGCACTGCGACGCCCTCCAGAGATTCTTCCGGGTGCACGCCGGCTTCCTGACGGCCGAGGACCCCGAGGCGCTCGTGAGCGCCCTCCAGCACACCGAGCAGGAGCTGCTGCAGAAGCTCGCCGACCGTGAGCGGGAGGCGGCCGCGGCGGCGGACGACCCGCTGGAGCGGCTGCTGCAGGACCACGGCGTACGCGGCATCGCCTGGCGGGCCGCGCAACTGCCCACCGACCAGCACCGCGACAAGGTCGCCGAGTGGCTGGACATGCTCCTGGAGAGCGTCAAGCGGCCCGAGTCGTGACCGTGGGGAGAACTGTGGGCATCGGTAAGGAAATGCGCCGTCTGTGCGGCGAGCTGGTCGCGGAGCTGACCCTCCCCGCCCCGGCCCGCCCCGAGGAGCTGTACGCCGCCCTGTGCGACGGCATGAGCAGACGCCGTGGCCGCCCCGTCCTCTTCCGTACGGCCGCGTTCCCGCCCGGGACCGCCAGCGGGCTCTGGCTCGACATGGCCGAGCAGGACCTCGTCGTGATCGAGGAGCGCACCGCTCCCGATCACCAGTTGGTGATCCTGGGCCACGAGCTGTGGCACATGAAGGCCGGGCACTGCTCCCACCACGTCGCGGGCGCTGCCGTGGCGGCCCGGCTGCTCGACGACGGCGCCGACCTCGAGGCGACGGTGCTGAAGGTCGCCGCGCGCACCCGTTTCGACCTCGACGACGAGAAGGAGGCCGAGAGCTTCGGCCTGCTGCTCGCCAGCAAGTGCCGGGCCTGGCTCGCAGGTTCGTCGTCGCGGGGGCCGGTGCAGCGGGATCATCTGGCGGGGCGGATCGAGGCGTCGCTGGGGTATCGCGGACCGCAGGGCTGACGGGCAGCCCGCCGCGGCAACGTGGTGCGGTCCGCCTCCGCCGAGCGGGCGAACCGGAGGGCGGCGGGACCGGATTGTCAGTGGTGGGCGGCAAGCTGGAGGGGCGCCACCGCTGTGCGGGGCGTGCGCGCCGCCAGGGCGCGGGACCCGACGACGCCGACACGGGGAGAGCCGACCGATGCCCACCGCCGTCCTGACCGATCGTGAACGCACCGCCGTCCAGGCCTATCTGCGGCTGCTGCACACCGTCCGCGCCGCCTTCGACCTGGAGGGCAGCCCGCCGCTCGTCCCGCCCGCGGTGCTCGCCGAGGCGGAGCAGGCCCTGGAGCGCGCCGGACTGACCGGCAACGAGGAGGCGTTCTTCCGCCTCCTGGAGAACTGGTGCCCGGAGCCGGGTCCCTGACCCGGAGCAGCCCCGGCCGGGTCGGGCGGGGCGGGGTCAGCTGTGCGGCAGCGCGATCGCCGTCGCGATCAGGCCCCGCCCCGCCGTCCAGCGGCCTTCGAAGTGGCTGAGGCGGCGGCTGCCCACCCGGGGGCCGGGGACGAGCAGCGCCGCACGGAAGGTGCCGTCGGCGGTGAGTTCGATGTCGGCCTCCATGAAGTCCAGCCACTTCCCGGTGAGGGGGAACCACGTCTTGTAGACGGACTCCTTCGCGCTGAACAGCAGCCGGTCCCAGTGGATGTCGGGGCGTTCGGCCGCGAGTCCGCGCAGCCGCTCCACCTCGGCCGGCAGGGCCACGGCCGACAGGACGTCCCCGGGCAGCGGTCCGTGGACCTCGGCGTCGATGCCGAGGGAGGCGAGGTCGGTGGCCCGGACCAGGGCCGCGGCGCAGTAGCCGTCGCAGTGGGTCATGCTGCCGGCCAGCCCGGCCGGCCACCGGGGGGCGCCGCGTTCCCCGCTCAGGATCGGCTGCGGGGGTACGCCGAGCTTCTCCATGGCGCGGCGGGCGCAGGAGCGCACGACGGCGAACTCCCTGCGTCGCTTGGCGACCGCCCGTGCCACGAGCGCGGCCTCCTCGGGGTACAGCGGGGTGTCCGCGTCCTCGTGGCCGTACGCCTCCACGGTGACCACGGCGTCCGGCAGGAGTTCCTCGATCACCGCTCGCCCTCCCTCGGCAGGATGCGCCGCAGCCGTCCCGGCGGCTGGGTCCGCTTGCTCCACTCGCGCGGATAGCCCACCGACACCTCTTCGAAGGGCACGCCCTCGTGGAAGGTGGTGCGGGGGATGTGCAGATGGCCGTAGACCATGGTGTGCACGCGGAACCTGCGGTGCCAGTCGGCGGTCAGGTCCGTGCCGCACCACATGGCGAACTCGGGGTGCCACAGCACGTCCATCGGGTGCCGGTGCAGCGGGTAGTGGTTCACCGGGATCACCGGCAGGCCGGCGGGCAGTTCGGCGAGTCTGCGTTCGGTCTCGGCGACCCGGGCCCGGCACCAGGCCTCCCGGCTCGGGTACGGGTCGGGGTGCAGCAGGTACTCGTCGGTGCACACGATCCCGGTGTCCTGCGCGTACTCAAGGCCCTGCTCCTTGGTCGTGCAGCCGGCCGGCAGGAACGAGTAGTCGTACAACAGGAACAGCGGGGCGACGGCCACCGGGCCACCGGGGCCGTCCCAGACGGGGTAGGGGTCCTCGGGTGTCGTCACGCCGAGTCCGCGGCACAGCTCGACCAGGTACGTGTAACGGGCGACGCCGCGCAGGGTGACGGCATCGCTCGGATGGGTCCACAGCTCGTGGTTGCCGGGCACCCAGACGACTTTCCGGAAGCGGCCCGCGAGCGTCTTCAGGGCCCAGCGGATGTCCGCCACGGTCTCCGCGACGTCACCGGCGACGAGCAGCCAGTCGTCGTCCGTCCCGGGCCGCATGCCCTCGACCAGGGTGCGGTTCTGCGGGTATCCGATGTGCAGATCGCTGATGGCCAGCAGTTGTGCGGCGCCACCGGCCGTCGACGTCACCTCTCGCCCCCTCCGCGCGCACCCGGACGTCACCAAGAGATCACATCCGCGCGACGGGGAGCAAGAGCGGCCCGGGGCCGTGGCCGGAGAATTCCTTCACACGCGCGTTGCACGACAGGGCCCGCCGAAGCCGTATGATCGGCCCCAACACCACCGCTACGAACTTTCCTTTCACAGGGGCGGTTTGGTGTCCCTCCATTTTCCTGCCCGGGCACGGGTTGCTCAGCCCTGCCCGCGAACCGTGAAAGGCGGCCTGCATGGTCTCTCGCGTACGCGTCTGGCTCAACCGCACGTACGCGGAGAACGTGTTCTTCATGGATCAGCTGCGGAGAAATCCCAGCGACCGGGCCGTCGACATCCACGCCACCCACGGCGACCCCGACTCGCCGGTGCTGGCCGCCGCCGACACCGCCGAGCTGGAGCCCGAGAACCTGTCCCCCGCCGGGTACGTCGAGTACGCGCTGGACCAGTGCGGGCGGCGCGGCATCGACGTGTTCGTGCCCCGGCTGCACCAGTCGGCGATCGTGGCGCACCGCGCCGAGTTCGAGGCGGCCGGCACCGCGGTGCTGGCGCCGCCGCCCGAGGCCGTGGCCGTCTTCCACGACAAGGTGATCGCCTACGAGGCGGTCCAGGCGATCGGCGGTCCGGTGCCGCCGTGGTACCGGGTCCGCTCGGAAGACGAACTCGTCGCAGCGGTCGAGGAGTTGGAGGCCCAAGGGCACAAGCCCTGCTTCAAGCCGGCCTCCGGGGCCGGCGGGGTGGGCTTCCGGGTGATCACGCGCACGCCGTTCTCGCTGATGCATCTGAGCGGGTTCCCGGGCCCGTACGTGCCGCTGGACCTGGTGCTGGAGGCGCTGCGGCAGGCCGAGGAGCCGGTCGACTGGCTGGTGATGCCGCGTCTGGAGCAGCCCGAGGTGTCGGTGGACTGCCTGACCGGCCCGGACAACCGGGTCCGGCTGGCGGTGGGCCGCACCAAGAACGGCCGCCGCCGGGGCTTCACCCTGCACGAGCAGTGGCTGGACCCGGCCCGGCGGATCGCGGAGGGCTTCGGTCTGCACTACCTGTCCAACATCCAGTTCCGGATGTTCGGCGACCGGCCGGTCCTCATGGACGTCAACACCCGCCCGGCCGGCGGGCTGCACCAGCTGTCGCTGTGCGGTGTCAACGCCCCATGGGCTGCTGTGCAGTTGGCCCTCGGCGAGGATCCGGGCGAGGTGGTTCCGCCGTTCCTCGGCCAGGACTACACGGTGGTGTCGGGGCCGCGTCCGCTGCGGCAGGTGTCGCTGCCGCAGCAGCGGCCGGAGACGACGGAGCCGCTCCCGGCGGTGCCCTCGTCCGCCGCGGCCGAGCAGGCCGGCGCCGTCGGGGCGGCGGCTCAGAAGGCGCCGCTCCCGGGCCTGGCCGCGAGCGTCTCGCGCCACACCGGGCTGTCGACGTAGTGGTTGTCGATGCGTTCCGAGGAGTCCTTGATCTCCTGCGGGTCGGCCTCGCCGCGCATCACCACCCGGCCCAGTAGCCGCAGATAGTCGAAGCGTCCCACGCCCGGAGTGAGGACGAACAGCACGTCGGCTCTCGCCCCGGGCGCCGCGGCGAAGGCGTGTGGGGTGTGCGGCGGCACCAGGAGGAAGTCGCCGGCTCGTAGCACGGTGACCTCCTCGCCCACCAGCACCTGGAGTGCTCCGTCGATGACGTAGAACATCTCGGACGCCTTGGTGTGCGGGTGGGCGGGGGCGCCGACGGCGCCCTCCGCGAAAGTCGACCGGTAGCCGGTGAGCCGCCCACCGGTGTTCCGGGAGTCGGCGAGCAGGGTCATCACACTGCTGGGGTCACGCGTCGTCTCGGCCTCGGCGGCGCGGGTGAGGACCGGTGCGAGGCCGCTGCCGATGCGCGAATCGTGCGGGGCCGTCTCGTTCTGTGTCGTCGTCATGGCGAGGACTCCATGGAGCCGGGCGACCCACGACATTCGAGTGCCGTCTTCATAGGTCAATTCGACGGCGCCGGAACCGGCCCCCGCACCGGTACAGCGCCAGATCCCGGCGCCGTCACGTCTTCCGCGGTGCGGGGGTCGGACGCTCCCCCGAGCCGCGGACGACGAGCCGGGTGGGGACGGTGAGGGTGCGGGCGCGGGAGCGGTCACCGTCGAGGCGGGCCAGTGCCGTCGCGGCGGCCGCCCTGCCGATCTCCTCGGGGTCCTGCGCGACGACCGTCAGGGCCGGTTCGAGGGCCTCGGCCAGTTCCACGTCGTCGAAGGCGACGACGGCGACGTCCTTCCTCCTGCTGCGGGCGAGTTCGGTGACGGCGCCCAGGGCGACGATGTTGTTGCCGGCGAACAGGGCGGTGGGGGGATCGTCCAATCCGAGCAGCTGGGAGGTGGCGGTGGCGGCCCCGTGCTGGTCGTGGGCGTTGGCGACCAGGGCGCGGTCATAGGCGATGCCGGCTTCCTGGAGCGCCTCGCGGTAGCCGGCGAGTCGTTCACGGCGGGTGTAGAGCTTGGTGGGCAGGTCGCCGACGAAGCCGATGCGCCGGTGGCCGTGGGCGACGAGGTGGGCGACGCCGTCGTGCGCGCCGGTGCGGTTGGAGCTGACCACACTGTCGGTGGACAGGCCGGAACCCGGACGGTCGAGGAAGACGACGGGCAGGCCCCTGGTGCGGTGGGCCTTGAGGTGGGAGTGGTCGGCGCCGACGGACGGCACGACCATCAGGACGCTGACGCGGCGGGCGAGGAACTTGTCGGTCAGGTCCCGCTCGCGGTCGGGGTCGTCCGCGGAGGAGCCCATGAGGAGGGTCAGCCCGCGTTCGCGGACGGTGTCCTCGATGCTTCGGGCCACGGCACCGAAGAAGGGGTTGCCGAGGTCGGGAATGACCAGCCCGATGGTGGTGTCGGGTCCGCCGACACGGATGTTGCGAGCCATGAGGTTCGGCTGGAAGCCGAGTTTGGCGACGGCGGCGAGGACCTGTTCCCTCGTCTCGGCGGAGGCGGGCCCGTCCTCGTTGAGGACACGGGAGACCGTCTTGGCGCTGACACCGACTTCGCGTGCGACGTCGGCCAGGGTCGGGCGGCGGTTCGCTGCCATGGGGGAGGACTGTCTCCTGTGCTCGTCGGTTCCGGCCGCGGCCTCGGCCGGAAACCTGTGAGGGCGTGTGGTCAACTGGCCTGGACCCCGGCGGCCTTCGCGGCCGCGGAATCCGCCACGACAGTATCTCCGGACGCGTCGACACCGAGCGCGCCGGTCATGATGGCCACGACCTCCGCCATGGAGTAGTCGGAGGGCTTGATCAGGGCGGCGCGGCGGCCCAGCCGGTGGACGTGGATCCGGTCGGCGATCTCGAAGACGTGCGGCATGTTGTGGCTGATCAGGACGACCGGCATGCCCTTGTCCCGGACGCGGCGGATGAGGTCCAGGACCTGCCCCGACTCCTTGACGCCCAACGCGGCGGTGGGTTCGTCCATGACGACGACGCTGCGGGCCCAGGCGACGGAACGGGCCACGGCCACGGCCTGGCGCTGCCCGCCCGAGAGGGTCTCCACCGCCTGTGTGAGGGAGCGCAGACCGATCTTCAGGTCGGCCATGTGCTCGGCGGCTTCCTGGCGCATGCGCTTCTTGTCCAGCATGCGGAAGACACTGCCGAGGACACCCGGACGGCGCAGTTCGCGGCCCAGGAACATGTTCGAGGCGATGTCCATGGAAGCGGCCACGGCCAGGTCCTGGTACACCGTCTCGATGCCGTGGGTGCGGGCGCTCTGGGGACCCGAGAAGGTGATGGGTTCGCCGTTCAGGCGTATCTGGCCCGCGTCGGGGGTCACCGCGCCGGTGAGGGCCTTGATGAGGCTGGTCTTGCCGGCGCCGTTGTCGCCGATGACGGCGAGCACCTCGCCGGGCAGCAGATCGAAGTCGGCGCCGTCGATGGCGGTGACTTGGCCGTAGCGCTTGACCAGACCGCGGGCCTGGAGGACGGGCGTCGGAGAGGAGGTGGTGGTCATCGGGCCTTCTTCCGGGAGATCTGGTCGACGGTCACCGCGAGGATCACCAGGACACCGGTGATCAGGGTCTGGTAGATGGAGGCGACGCCCATCAGCTGGAGCCCGTTGCGGAAGACACCGACGATGAGGACGCCGATGAAGGTGCCCAGGACCGAGCCGCGTCCGCCGAAGAGGCTGGTGCCGCCGAGGACCACGGCGGTGATGCTGTCCAGGTTGTCCGTCTGCCCCGCCTGCGGATCGCCCACGCCCGTCCGGGAGATGAGGAACAGGGCGGCGATGCCGTAGAGGACGCCGGCCGCGGTGTAGACGCCGATGGTCAGCCGGGAGGTGCGGATGCCGTTCAGGCGAGCGGCTTCCCGGCTGTTGCCCAGGGCGTAGACGTGCCGGCCCCAGCCCGTGCTGCTCAGCGCGTAGGCGAGGAGGAGGAACAGGCCGATGGTGACCAGGGACCCGTAGGTGATGTCCGTCCTGCCCAGGGGGAAGGTCTGCCCCAGCGCCGTCAGCGGGCCGGGCAGGTTGGTGACCGTCTGCTCCTCGGAGTAGATGTGGGTCAGCGCGAACGCCACGTTCAGCATGCCGAGGGTGACGATGAACGGCGGCAGCGGGATCTTCTGCACCAGCAGCCCGTTGAGCAGGCCGAAACCGCCACAGACGACCAGCCCCAGGGCGATCGCGGCCAGTGGCGGCAGCGAGCCCTCGGCCGCCATCTTGGCGATCACGATGCTGCCGAACGCCATCACGGCCCCGCACGACAGGTCGATGCCCGCGGTGAGGATGATCAGCGTCTGGCCGATCGCGAGTGTTCCGACGACCATGACCTGCTGGACGATCAGCGAGAAGTTCCCGCCCGTGAGGAACCGGTCGGTCGAGACGGAGAAGAACACGCAGGCCAGGAGGAGCGCGACCAGCGGACCCGTGGTCGGCTGCATGAGCAGCCGGCGGACCGTGGTCGGGGCCTTCAGCTCGGCGTAGGGCGAGGATGTGGACGGTGGCGTGGACGTGGCAGTCATGCGAGGTCCTTGACGGAGGATGGGGGGGCGGCCGGCTCCCGGCCGGGGAGGTGGGAGCCGGCCCGCCGGCTGAGGGGTGAGGCGGTGCGGGCGGTCCTCGGGGGGCTCAGCCCCAGCAGTTCTCCAGGCCGTAGGCGGTGTCCTTGGACGTGACCCCAGGCTGCGCCTTGTCGGAGATCAGAGTGACGCCGGTGTCGGTGTAACCGGACGCCTTCTTGCCGTCCTTGGCGTAGGTCACGACGGCCTTGACGCCCTCGGCGGCCATCTTCAGCGGGTACTGCTGCGAGGTCGCGGCGATCTTGCCGTCCTTGACGGCCCGGGTTCCGGTGCAGCCGCCGTCCACGGAGACGATCAGGACGTCCTTTTCGCGGCCCTTGGCCTTCAAAGCGGTGTAGGCGCCGAGGGCGGCCGGTTCGTTGATGGTGTAGACGACGTTGATGCCGGGTTCCTTCTGGAGGCAGTTCTCCATGGCGGTCTGGCCCTTGGACTGGTCGCCGCCGGTGTCCTGGGCGCAGGCGACGTCCTTGTCGGTGGCGCCGAAGCCCTTGAGGAAGCCGTTGTGCCGCTGCACGCCGACGGAGACGCCCGGCGCGAGGTCGAGGGCGGCTATCTTCGCCGTCTTGCCCTTCATGGCGGCCTTGGCGTACTCGCCGATCAGCTCGCCGGCCTTGAGATTGTCGGTGGCGAAGAGGGCGTCGACGGCGCTCTGCGGCTCGGTCGGGGTGTCGAGCGCGATGACCAGGACACCCTTGGCCTTGGCCTTTTCGAGCGCCGGCACGATCGCCTTCGAGTCGCTGGGGGTGATGAGGATGCCCTTCACGCCCGAGGCGACCATGTTCTCGATGGCCGTGACCTGACCGGCGTTGTCGCCGTCGAACTTGCCGGCCGCGGTCATGAGCTGCACGCCCTCGGCCTTCGCGGCCTTCTCGGCGCCCTCCTTCATCTTCACGAAGAACGGATTGGTGTCGGTCTTGGTGATCAGACCGACCTTGACGTCGCCCGATCCGGCACCGGCCGAAGCCGAACCGGTGCCGGATCCGGATCCGCAGGCCGTCAGGGCGAGGGCCGCGGCGCCGGTGCACGCGGCGACTCTGAGGAGGGAGGAGGGCAGACGAGTGGTGCGAGACATGAACGACTCCTGCGGGATAACGAGCGGCGCGGCCGGCATCGGAGCATGCCGTCCCGAGATGTCATCGTTGACTTATGTCATCGTTGACACTGCATGGCGAGGATGATGGACTCCGGCTCCCGGCAACGTCAATGCCTTGCCCGCGTCACAAATCGGCAACGCCCCGGCCGCCGCCCCCGCAGCTGATCAGCGGCTGCGCCATGACGTGACCGGTTCGCCCGCACGGTCGCAGAGGAGAGCAGCAGATGAGCCCGCATCAGATCACCGTCCTGGGAGAGTGCGTCGCGGACGCGTTCACCGAGCCCGCGAAGGCCCCGAACGAACTCGCCCTGCGGGTGCTGCCCGGGGGCGGGCCGGCGAACACGGCCGTGTCGCTCGCCCGGCTCGGCACCAAGGCCCGCTTCCTCGCACGCCTGTCCGAAGATGTGTTCGGCCGTCTGTTCCGGGCACATCTGACGGAGTCCGGAGTGGACCTTTCGGACGCCGTCAAGGCGTCCGAGCCGAGCACGCTGGCCGTGGCGGAACTGGACGCCCAGGGCCGGGCCGCGTTCTCCTTCCACGCGCAGAACACGGCCGACTGGCAGTGGGCGGCCGTGGAACTCGCCGGTGCGGACCTGTCCGAGTCCGCCTGCGTACACACCGGATCGCTCGCCCTGGTCCGGGAACCGGGAGCAGCCGCGGTGGAGGAGTTCCTGGCGGCGGCGGCGCCCCGGGCCACCGTCAGCATCGATCCCAACGTGCGTCCGCTGCTGGTGCGCCCCGAGGTCTACCGCGACAGGCTGCCGCACTGGTGCCGGATCGCCGACATCCTGCGGCTCAGCGATGAAGACCTCGAACTGCTGCTGCCCGGCACGTCCCTCGAGCAGGCGTGCGACACCTGGCACGCCGCGGGGGTCCGGCTCGTCGTGATCACACGCGGTGGGGACGGCGCCCTGGCCTCGCTCGACGGCGAACGGGTGGAGGTGCCGGCGGTCGCGGCTAAGGTGGTCGACACCGTCGGGGCGGGCGACTCCTTCACCGCCGGCCTACTGCACCACCTGGCCGCCCGCGGAGTCCTCGGCGGCCGGCTGACGGATCTCCGGCTCGCCGACGTGGAGGAAGCCTGCCGCTTCGCCGCCCGGGTCGCCTCCCTGACCTGCTCGGTGGCCGGCCCCAACCCGCCGTGGCGGCACGAGCTGACGCGCCCCGCGGCGGCCGACCGCGCCTGAGGGACTTCTTCCGCAAAGGCCGGCCCCGCGCGGGCCCGTTGACGTGGTGCCCGTCCTGCCTCCATCATCGAGCATCTCGATGTCATCGATGACACAAGTCAGCGATGACATACCTGGACGGCGTGGACGACGGCGCCGGCCGGGGGATCACCTCTCGGCCGGTCCGCGCCGGAGCAGCTCGGGTTCCGCTGCGCGGACGGCCACGGCACTGGAGACTTCATGCGCCCTGGACGCACTTCCCGGCGTGCTCGACGGCGGATCGTCGCGGCAGGGGCGGCCTCGTGCGGACTGTCCGCTCCTCCGCCCGCCCTCGGGCCGTCGTTCGGCGGCGACGGCGAGGCCGTGATCATCCACCAGATCGTCCCCGACCCCGAGAGCAGAAAGTGCGGGTCTTCGCCGGGAACGGCTCGGTGAAGCCGGACCGGGCCGACGACCGGCACCTCGGCTCCCACCGCGACTGATCCTCCCCACCGTCCCCGACCATGGAGGCCGACTCACCGTGAAGAAGACCCTGTTCGCCGAATTCACCGCCCGCGAGGGAGCGGAGGAGGAAGTCGCCCGGCTGCTGCGCGACTACGCCCTGAAGGTGCGGGAAGAGGAAGGCAACCTCGCCTTCGACGCCTACACCAAGGCCACCCGCCCGCGCGCCTTCTGGATCTTCGAGGTCTACCGGGACGACGACGCCTTCACAGCCCACCTGAACGCCCCGTACGGCGGCCCGTTCAACGCCGCGCTCGGGCCGCTGATCGAGGAGAGCGCCTCCGTGCTCACCTTCCTCGATCCGCTGGACTGACCCTCCGGCGAACGGCTCTACGCGTTCGGGGTGTTCGCGGGCGGGCCTCCGCCCAGGCCGTCGCTGCCGTGGTCGCGTCGGATTTTTCGGATGTGGACTCCGCCTTGTACACCGCCTCGCCCAGTGCCACGCGCAGGCGGGCCGCGAGGCGCGCCACGCCCCCCGCTCCCCCGGGGTAGGGGGCACCGGCCGTTCGCGGGCCGGTGCCCCCTACCAGGGAGACGGGCGGGCAGCCCGTGCCGGGGCGTCCGTCAGGAAGCGGCTACCCACCAGGTCTTCCACGGCGCAGGCCCACGCGAAGAGCCTCGCCCGATCGCGTGGGTCGTGGCGGACGACCGTGAACCGGTCGAGCTGGGACATGCCCCCGTCGTGC
>NZ_JBEXSH010000129.1:0-14412 GCF_040613555.1 Streptomyces sp. NPDC006265 | reverse complement strand
CACGGCGCGGCCCGGCCTGACGGCGCGGCCCGGCCTGACGGAGCGGGACGGCCTCTCGGCGCGGCCCGGCCTCACGGCGCGCGCCCGGACCGCATACCGCGCGCCGGGATCGACAGCCGCGATGAGTTACGCCCGCCCGCCCGGTCTACCGATCGTGGACGCTATGACACCGCCCGTGCTCGTACTGCCCGGCCCCGTCACCCGGGACGAGGTGAGAGGGCTCAGCGACGATGTGCGGGCACTGCTGCACGGCAGCGGTGCCCGGGTCGTGGTGTGCGACGTCGCGGGCCTGGGGCCGCCGGGCCTCGCCGCCGTCGACCTCCTGGCGAGGCTCCAGCTGGCCGCCCGCCGGGCCGGGGGACGGATCCGGCTGCGCGACCCCGACCCGGCCCTACGCGCCCTGCTCGACCTGGTCGGTCTCCGCTTCGAGGTGGAGGGGGAGGTCGAAGAGCGGGAACCACCGCTGCGTGTCGAGGAAGCAGTGGAATCCGGTGATGCGGCCCTCTGAGATCTCCAGCACCTGGACCGCCCACGGCATGAAGCCGCCCTTGTCCGGGTCCGGCTTGTACTGGGCGAACCCCGGCAGGCCGTTGACCTGGACGGGCACCAGCCGGGAGCCCGCGCAGGGCGCGCCGAGCGTGGTCATGAAGCCGGTGATGTCCCGCGTGCCGGTCAGCCAGAGGTCGAACGGCGGCATCGTCATGACCGCGTCCTCGTGCAGCAGGGCCGTCAGCGCCGTCATGTCGTAGCCCTCGAAGGCCGCCACATAGCGGTCCAGCAGCTTCTGCTGGTCCTCGTCCAGCGGGTCGGACACGGCCGCCTCGGCGCCCGGCTCCTGCCGCTCGGCCAGGGTGGCGCGGGCCCGCTGGAGGGCGCTGTTCACCGACGCCACCGAGGTGTCCAGCAGCTCGGCGACCTCGCTGGCCTTCCAGGCCAGGACCTCGCGCAGGATCAGCACCACACGCTGCTTGGCCGGGAGCTGCTGGAGGGCGGCCATGAAGGCCAGCCGCACGGACTCCTTGGCGACCGCCGCCTCCGCCGGGTCGTGGGTCGTGGGCAGCACACGGGCGTCCGGCATGGGCTCCAGCCAGGTGTTGTCCGGGCGGGGGGAGAGGGCGGCCCGGGCGAGCGGGGTGGACTCGGTCAGGTCCATGGGCCGGGCGCGCTTGTTGCCCGCGGTCAGCATGTCCAGGCACACGTTGGTCGCGATCCGGTAGAGCCAGGAGCGCAGGCTGGAGCGGCCCTCGAACGTGGCGTAGCTGCGCCAGGCACGGACCATCGTGTCCTGCACCGCGTCCTCCGCCTCGAAGGAGGAGCCGAGCATCCGGTAGCAGTACCCCGTCAGCTCGGTTCGGTGTGCCTCCAGCCTGGTGTCCAGGTCCGTCGGTGTCGCCGTGCCGTTCGCCATCTCCACCCACCCCTGTGGACGTTCTGTTCACGCGCCTTTGCGCCCCAGCACTCCGGAAGCTACCGCAGCCCACTGACAACGGCCCCCCGAGCGCACAAAGGCGCAGGTGGAAGCAGTGATCCAAGACCGGCAGGACCGGACCGCCGGGTCTTCACACCAGCTCCTTGACCGACATGAGCAGATGCCGGTGCTCCCCGGCCGCCGCGCCCGCGCCCTCCTCCTTGTCGCCCGGCACCGGGTGCAGCAGAGCCCGCTGCCCCGCCCCGAGCAGTTCAAGCCGCACCCGCGGGCTCTCGAAGGACGACAGCGCGTCCAGCAGGTAGGCCGGGTTGAACGCGACCGGCATCTCGTCGGCGCCGGTCAGCCTGGCGGGCAGCCGCTGGGCCGCCACGTCGTCGCCGTAGCCGGCGCGCAGCCGTACGGAGCCGTCGGCCGAGAAGCCGAGCCGCACCGGACTGTTCGCCTCCGCCACGACCGCGACCCGCCGCACCGCCTCCGCGAGTCCCTCGCGCTCCACCTCGGCGACCGCGGCCCCCGCCATCTCGAACAGCGATGTGTACGCCGGCAGCCGCCCGTCCAGCAGCCGTAGCGCGGTGCGCGTCCGCCCGCCCTCGAACCCGACCAGCCCGCCGCCCCCGCCCGGCTCCCACCCGATCCGCATGTCCCCGCAGCGCCCCAGCGACCGCGCCACGTCCAGCAGCCGCCGCGCCGGCAGCAGGACCTCCACGACCCCGTCCCCGGCGACGGCCTCCGGCTTCCAGCCCAGCCGCCGCACCGCGTACCGGTAGCGGTCCGAGGCCGACAGGGTCATCTCCCCGCCGTCGAACCTCAGCTGGACGCCCGTCAGCAGAGGCAGCGTGTCGTCGCGTCCGGCGGCGACCGCGACCTGGGCGACGGCGGTCGCGAAGGCGGCGGCGCCGACGGTGCCGTACGGCGCGGGCGGTGCGGGCACGGGCGGGTACTCGGCGAGCGACAGCGTCGACAGCCCGAAGCGCGTGCCGTCCGCTTCCACGGTGAACCGCGAGCCCTCCTGCGTACAGCCCACCGGCCCGTCCGGCAGCACCCGGCAGACGTCCAGCAGCCGCCGTCCGAGGACGAGCACCCTCCCGGGCGCCACGACCTCCGCGTCGGCCTCCACCCGGACCGCCGCCTCGAAGTCGAACCCCGTCACGGTCAGCCGCCCCGCGTGCGCCTCCAGCAGCAGTCCGCCCAGCACCGGTACCGGCGTCCGCCCGGGCAGCGCGCGGGCCGCCCGGCCCACCGCGTCGGCGAACTCCGTACGGTCCACCCGGAACTCCATGGAAAATCCCCCTGCTCGGTCCGGTGATCAGTCGGCGCGGACGTTATCCGCACCCACTGACAACCGGCCCCGAACAGGGGGAGTGGCGTCGAGGCTCAGGCAGCCGTGGCCAGTCGCCGGCGCTGCAGCCGGGCCGCCCGGGTCCCGAGGACGGTGATCGTGACGACGCCCAGGACCGCCAGGAGTCCGACCCCGACCGTCCCGGCCCAGCCGCCCGCGTGGAAGGCGATGGCGCCGGCCGTGCTGCCCGCGCTGGAGCCGATGTAGTACGCCGACTGGTACAGCGCCGAGGCCTGGGCGCGGCCGTGCGCGGCCGTCTTGCTGACCGCCGAGGAGGCGACCGCGTGGCCGGCGAAGAACCCCGCCGTGATCAGGACCAGGCCGAGCAGGACCAGCGGGAGGGTGCCCGCCAGGGACAGCAGCAGGCCCGCCGCCGTCGTGCCGCCGCCCGCGTACAGCGCGCCCCGGCGGCCCAGCCGGCCGACCAGCCGCCCCGCCGTGGACGCCGACACCGTACCGACCAGGTACACCAGGAAGATCGAGCCGATGATGCCCTGCGGCAGCGAGAACGGGGCCTCGGTCAGCCGGTACCCGATGACCGTGTACACGCCGCCGAACACCGTCATGAACAGCGCGCCGATCGCGTACAGCCGGCACAGCAGCGGGTTGGACAGGTGGTCGCGGACCGTGCGGGCGAGCACGCGCGGCCGCAGCGAACCGGCCTTGAAGTGCTTCGGGGCGGGCAGCAGCAGCCGGAAGGCCACCGCACACGCCACCGCGATCACGCCGATGACCCCGACGGCGACCCGCCAGCCCCACTCCTGCGCGACCCAGCCGGTGATGACCCGGCCGCTCATCCCGCCCACGCTGTTGCCCGCGACGAACAGGCCGATCGCGGTGATCAGCGCCTTGGGGCTGACCTCCTCCGCGAGGTACGCGGTCGCCGACGCGGGCAGCCCGGCGAGGGCGGCGCCCTGCAGCGCCCGCAGCGCGATCAGCACACCGAGGGAGGGGGCGAGGGGCACCAGCAGCCCCAGCGTGACGGCCACGGCCAGCGACGCGGTCATGACCGCGCGGCGTCCGAAGCGCTCCGACAGGGCGCTCATCGGCAGCACGAACAGCGCCAGTCCGCCCGTCGCGGCCGCCACCGTCCAGCTCGCGTCGCTCGCCGCCACCCCGAACTCGCCGGAGATCAGCGGGAGCAGGGCCTGGGTGGAGTACAGCAGCGCGAAGGTCGCGACACCCGCGAGGAAGAGGGCGAAGCTCATCCGGCGGTAGCCGGGTCCGCCCGGCGAGACACGGGAGTCGGCAGCAGGGACAGGGACATCGGCGCCCACGACGGTGGACGCCCCGGTACTGGCGGGAGACATGCCTCGAACGTACGGACAGCCCACTCATCCGTCCAATGCATGGAACGGTCATAATCATTCCCATGGTGCATCAACCGAGCTCACGGCCCCGCCTGTCACCAAGCAGTGACACAGAAGACATGGCAGAGATGTCGAAACTGCTGGCGCCGCGCCTCGCGTACTTCGCGGGCGTCGCCCGCACCGAGCACGTCACCCGCGCCGCCCAGGAGATGAACGTCCCCCAGTCCACCCTGTCCCGCTCCATGGCCCGCCTGGAGCAGGACCTGGGCGTCGACCTGTTCGCCCGGCACGGCCGCACGGTCTCCCTCACCCCGGCCGGCCGCACCTTCCTCGCCTCCGTCGAACGCGCCCTGGCCGAGGTCGAGCGCGCCGCCGAGGAGGTGCGCGCCGACGCCGACCCGGCCACCGGCAAGGTCGCTTTCGGCTTCCTGCACACCATGGGCGCCGAGACCGTCCCGGGCCTGTTGCACGCCTTCCGCGCCGACCACCCGCGCGTCCGCTTCAGCCTCGTCCAGAACTACGGCGAGGCCATGCTGGAGCGCCTGCGCGCAGGCGAACTCGACCTGTGCCTGACGTCGCCGGTGCCGGACGCCCCCGACCTGGTGGCCCGCCGCCTGGACGAGCAGAAGCTGCGCCTGGTCGTCCCCGCCGATCACTCCCTGGCCGGCCGTCGCCGCATCCGCCTCGCCGAGGCCGCGGACGAAACCTTCGTCACCCTGGAGCCCGGCTACGGCCTGCGCCGCATCACCGACGACCTCTGCAAGGAGGCCGGCTTCAAGCCCCGCATCGCCTTCGAGGGCGAGGAGGCGGAAACCCTGCGGGGTTTGGTGGCGGCGGGCCTGGGAGTCGCCCTCCTGCCTCCACCGGCGGTCCCGCGCCCGGAGGTTGTGGAACTCACGGTGACGGCCCCCCGAGCGGCCCGAGAGATCGGCGTGGCCTGGCTGGAAGGCCACCCGGACACACCCCCGGTGGCGGCTTTCAAGAAGTTCCTGCTCTCGAGGAGGGGGAGCCTTCTGCCCTGATCTTGGGGGCACGGGGCTGTATCGATCTGCGGCTCCGCCGCGTGGGCGCGAGCAACCACACACCCAACCGCACCCCGAAAACCACAAGCACCCCGACGGCGCTACCGCCTCGAAGGACTGAACCCCGCAGCCAATGGCATCCGCAACCCCAACGGTGGCGGCGCCGCGAACGCGTCCCGCACGGGCCGCGACACCGCCCGCCCGAACAACGCCCCCATCACGAAGTCCTCGGCCAGAGCCAGCACTTCGTCCCGGTACTGATGCAACCCGTGCCCGTCCGCGTGCACTTCGAACCGGCACACGTCCCGGTTCGCCTTCTTCGCCCGCGCCGCCAGCCGGAACGACAGCTCGGGATCCGTCCGCCCGTCGTTCGTGCCGTGCACGATCAGCACCTGGCGCCCGACCAGCTGCTTCACCGGTTCGGGTGTCGCGGCGACATCCTCCTCCGGCAGCCAAGGGGCGAGCGCCAGCACGGAGTTGACGGCCTCGTGGCCACCCGCCCGCAAGCCCGCCCGGCCGCCCATCCCGACCCCGACGAGGCAGACCGGGACGTCCCCGTACCGCCGTACGATCTCGTCGGCCGCCCAGGTCGTGTCCTGGGCGAGATGGGCCTCGCTGCCGTTCCACCCGCGGTAGCGGTAGTGCACGACGTGTGCCGCGACGCCCTCGTCCCGGCCCGCCCGGGCCAGTCGGCGCCCGATGCCGCGCATGGAGGCGGTCGCCAGCATGGGTGACGGTCTGCGGCCGGATACCTCGTCGCCGCCGGGGAGCAGCAGCACCGCGCCGCTCACCGCCGTCGGCTCCGGACCGAGTGACCTGCCCAGCCGGGCCCTGCGAACCGGCGTCGCTTGGTGTGCCATGACAGAACAGTGTCAGAAGAGCGGGTGTACACGACCCGTCCTCGGGATCACCGTTACGTATCGACGAAAACGCATAGCATCCGGGAACGCGCCATCTACGCGCGTAGGAGTTAGAGTGCGGAAATGACGAGCCAGACCATTGCGAACACCCCGACACCGGACCAGATCCGCCGGGCGCCCAAGGTTCTGCTGCACGACCACCTCGACGGCGGTCTGCGTCCCGGCACGATCGTCGAACTCGCCCGCGCGAACGGCTACACCCAGCTCCCCGACACCGATCCCGAGAAGCTCGGCGTCTGGTTCCGTGAGGCCGCCGACTCCGGCTCCCTGGAACGGTACCTGGAGACGTTCTCCCACACCGTCGGCGTCATGCAGACCCGCGACGCCCTGGTCCGGGTCGCCGCCGAGTGCGCCGAGGACCTGGCCGCGGACGGCGTCGTCTACGCCGAGGTGCGCTACGCCCCCGAACAGCATCTGGAGGGCGGCCTCAGCCTCGAACAGGTCGTCGAGGCCGTCAACGAGGGCTTCCGTGAAGGGGAGCGGCGTGCGCGGGAGAACGGCCTGCGCATCCGCGTCGGCGCGCTCCTCACCGCCATGCGGCACGCGGCCCGCGCCCTGGAGATCGCCGAACTCGCCAACCGCCACCGCGACCTGGGAGTGGTGGGCTTCGACATCGCGGGCGCCGAAGCCGGCTACCCGCCCACCCGGCACCTCGACGCCTTCGAGTACCTCAAGCGCGAGAACAACCACTTCACGATCCATGCCGGCGAGGCCTTCGGTCTGCCCTCCATCTGGCAGGCGCTCCAGTGGTGCGGCGCCGACCGGCTCGGGCACGGTGTGCGGATCATCGACGACATCCAGGTCCACGAGGACGGCCGGGTCGAACTCGGGCGGCTCGCCTCCTACGTCCGGGACAAGCGCATCCCGCTGGAGCTGTGCCCGAGCTCCAACCTCCAGACCGGAGCGGCCGCCTCGTACGCCGAGCACCCCATCGGGCTGCTGCGCCGGCTGCATTTCCGTGCCACCGTCAATACGGACAATCGCCTTATGTCGCACACCAGCATGAGCCGGGAATTCGAGCACCTCGTCGAGGCATTCGGATACACGCTCGACGACATGCAGTGGTTCTCTGTCAATGCGATGAAATCAGCGTTCATTCCTTTCGATGAACGACTGGCCATGATCAATGACGTCATCAAGCCCGGATACGCCGAGCTGAAATCCGAATGGCTGTTCCGTCAGGCCGCTTCCACCAGCGGTTCTGCCGATTCGGAAGGCTGATTCGGGGGTATTCGGCGCGCAGCGGATGCGGGTGGTGTTCACAATCCGTCCGCATTTCGATGTTTGCGGCGGGTGGCGCCGGGTGTTTACGGTCGCTGGACCGCTCACCCACCCCGTCATCCCGTTACGAGGACGCATTTCATGAAGCAGTCTGCTGCCAAGTCCCTCGGTGTCGCCGCTCTCGGTGCCGCCTTCGCCGCCGCCGGCGCGGGCGCCGCCAACGCCGCCCCGGCCCTCCCGGACACCGCCCAGACGCTGGAGACCGTCACCGCGGCGCTCCCGGCGGAGCAGCTCTCCCAGACGCTGCCGGGCTCGGGTGAGGCGCTGGGGCAGGGGCAGACGGCGGACGGTGCCGGCCTGGCCGCCGCGCAGCCGGTCGCCGAGCAGGCGCTCGCCAACGACCCGACGGGCCCGGCCGCCAAGCTGCTGGGCGGGCTCCCGGTGCAGGGCCTGCCCACGCACGGCCTGCCGGTGAACGGCGTGCCGGTCGGCTGATCCTCCCGCCGAGGTGGACACATGCCGATGGGGCGCACCCGCACGGGGTGCGCCCCATCGGCGTTTCCGCAGAGCGCGTCACCAGGCCGTCTGGGTCTTGCCGTGGGCCTTGTCCTCCGAGGGGAGCACGATCCACAGCGCGATGTACAGCAGAAATTGCGGGCCCGGCAGCAGACACGAGACCAGGAAGATCACCCGCATCGTCGTCGCGGAGGTGCCGAAGCGCCGTGCCAGTGCGGCGCACACTCCGCCGATCATGCGGCCGTGGGTGGGGCGGGCGAGGCGGGACATGTGCGACTCCTTCGTGAGGGTGTGTGAGGCCTCTCCTCCGAGTACCCCGTCTGCACTCCACGCTACGGAGACGAAGGGGGCAAAGCGTCGCTCCACGGGGCGATCCCGACCCTGGGAATCGTCGGGGTCCGACCCTGAGCCGTCTCCTCCGGGGACAGGGGCGCGCGGAGCAGGCGGGCGGTGGTACGACGGCGCAGCCGGGAGCGGCCCGCCGGAACCAGCGCCAGATGCGCGAGGGCCACGCCCAGGGTGTTCAGGAACAGCGAGTCGACGTCGACGACCTGACCGGGCACGCCCGTCTGCAGCAGTTCGATGCCCCAGGAGAGGAGGGCGCCGGCCGCGACGGTGCGCAGCAGGGACGCCAGCGGCGAGACGACCAGCCTGCCGCCGACCAACGGCAGCAGCACACCCAGCGGGGCGAGCAGGGCCAGCCCCTCACCGATCCGGCGGGCCGCCCCCGGCCAGCCCAGGGCCAGATCGGCCCGGATACCGGCGAACGGCCGCAGATTGGCGGGCATCACCCAGGGCACGTCCAGCGGCCGTAGCGTGAACCAGGCGATGAACGCGAGGTGGGCGACGAGGAGGACACCCCCTGTCGCACGGATGCGGAACGCGGCGCTGCCGCCGATGGAGCCTTGACGCTGCACGCACCCCAAGACGCGGTCTCCGGCAGGATCGGTTCCGGGATGGGCCCCGGTAGACCTGTGAGGCATGCGCCACAGCCCGGGCGGATCACTCCCCGGCCACGTCCATCGACGGCGGTTCCTTGCTGCCCGGCCGGGCCCGCACCGCGTCGGTGCACTCGTAGCGGCGCGGTGCCTCGGCGCCCGGCCCGCCCAGCACCACCGAACCGTCCCCCTCGGCCGCCGCCGAGTCGGAGAAGGTGCAGACGACCTGTGCGAGGGCGTACGAGGTGAGCCCGGCCGGTGGCGTGCTCAGCCGCAGTGTGTCCTCCGGGTCGCCGGGGCGCGGCCCGCCGACGGAGATGCCGCCGCGCACGTCCGTGCTGTAGCCGGCTTCCTTCTCGGCGGCCGACGGCGGTGCGGCGAGCTGGTCCAGCAGGCCCTGCGCGACCAGGATGCGCCGCTCGGAGTCTGCCGCGCCGTCCGGGACCCGTACGGTCCGGTCGACGGTCACCAGCGAGGACCCGCACAGCAGGAACACCTGCACCGGCAGCCCGCGGGCGGCCTGGGTGGAGACGTCCGGCTCGGCGAGCGAGCACTGCACCCGCGAGGGCGCCGGCCCGAAGTTCGTCGGCACCTCCGTGGCCCGGATCCCGCAGCCGGCCAGCAGCACGGCGAGCGCCGGAACGGCCAGCAGGCGGGGCACGGCCGCGCGACGTGCGGTCGTCATGCGTCCCCCTTCGTGTCCTCGTCCTGAGGCCGGTCGGTGTCGCTCCCGGGCGTCAGCCCGTCCTCGGCGGGCTGCGCCTCCGCCGGGGACGTGCCGCGCGGGAGCCGCAGGGTGAACACCGCGCCCGAGTCGGGTGAATTGGCCGCGGTGATCTCGCCGCCGTGGATGTGGGCGTTCTCCAGCGCGATGGACAGTCCCAGGCCGCTGCCCTCGGAACGCGGCCGGGAGGCGCTGGCCTTGTAGAAGCGGTCGAAGACGTGCGGCAGGACGTCCTCCGGGATGCCGGGCCCGTGGTCCTGCACCTCGATGACGATCGAGTCGTCCGCCTCCCGCACGGACACCCGCACCGGGGAACCGCCGTGCTTGAGCGCGTTGCCGATGAGGTTGGCCAGGATGACGTCCAGGCGTCGCGGATCCAGCCGGGCGTGCAGGCCGCGCTCGGCGTCCAGCTCGACCGCGTCCAGCCAGGCGCGGGCGTCGATGCAGGCGGTGATCTGGTCGGCGAGGTCCACGTCGTCCAGGACGAGCCGGGCGGTACCCGCGTCGAAGCGGGTGACCTCCATCAGGTTCTCGACCAGGTCGTTCAGCCGCCGGGTCTCGCTGACCACCAGCCGGACGGCGGGCTCGATCATCGGGTCCATGCTCCCGGTCTCCGCCTCCAGCTCCTCCTCCAGGATCTCCGTCACGGCGGTGATCGCGGTGAGGGGGGTACGGAGCTCATGGCTCATGTCCGCGACGAACCGCCGGGACGCCTCGTCCCGCGCGGCCATGTCCTCGACCCGTTTCTCCAGCGCCTCGGCCGCGTCGTTGAACGTCCGTGACAGGTCGGCCAGTTCATCGGTCCCGGACACCCGCAGCCGGGTGTCCAGCTTGCCCTCGCCGAGCCGCCGCGCGGCCGTCCCGAGCCGCTGCACCGGCTTCAGCACGGTCGTCGCCGCGGCCTGCGCGAGCAGCGCCGAGCCGATCAGTGCGAGTCCCGTGGCGATGCCCAGCGACCAGGCCAGCGAGTTGAGGTCCTTGGCCTCCGGCTCCAGCGACTTGAGCATGTAACCGGTCGGGCCGCCGCCGATCACCCGCGTACCGGCCACCAGGTACGGGGTGTCGTGGTCGGCTATCCGCTGCCAGTACAGGTGGTACGGGTGCTTGTTGGACCCGTCGACCTTCTGCGTCCGGTTCACCGCCGTGCGCAGCGACTTCGGCACGTCGCGCAGCGAGAAGCCGTTCAGCCCGCCGGAGCTGCCGTAGACGGTCCGGCCCTCGGGGTCGCGGCCGACCAGCAGCACGCTGAAGCGCTGGTCGCTGCCCGCCATCTGGCCCGCGGTGTGCTGCAGTTCGTCCTGGGTCGGACGCTCGGGCAGCGCGGCCGCCCGGTTCTGCATCTCCTGCTCGAAGTCGCGCAGCACGGCGTCCTGGGTGCGGGTGAGCACGGCCTCGCGGTTGAGCCAGTACGCGATCCCCGACGCGGACACGGCGGCCGTCAGGGCCACCAGGCCGAAGACGACGACCAGTCGCAGCCGCAGGCTGGTGAAGCGCAGCCGCGACAGAACTCCCTTGCGCTCCGCGGTCCAGCCGCGGTTCCCCCCGTGGTCCCCCTGGGTCACTGAGGCGCGTCCAGCCGGTAGCCGACGCCCCGCACGGTACGGATCAGCGTCGGGGACGACGGCACGTCCTCGACCTTGGCGCGCAGCCGCTGGACACACGCGTCCACGAGCCGCGAGTCGCCCAGGTAGTCGTGCTCCCACACCAGCCGCAGCAGCTGCTGCCGGGACAGTGCCTGGCCCGGCCGCCGGCTCAGCTCCAGCAGCAGCCGCAGCTCGGTCGGCGTGAGCTGGAGGTCCTCGCCGTTCTTCGTCACGGTCATCGCCGAGCGGTCGATGACCAGGCTGCCGAAGCTCGCCGCGTCGTTCGACTCCCGCTCGCCGCGCCGCAGCACGGCCCGGATCCGGGCGTCGAGCACCCGCCCCTGGACCGGTTTGACGACATAGTCGTCGGCGCCGGACTCCAGCCCGACCACCACGTCGATGTCGTCATTGCGTGCGGTCAGCAGAATGATCGGCAACTGGTCCGTGCGCCGGATGCGCCGGCACACCTCGAACCCGTCGATGCCGGGCAGCATCACATCCAGCACGATCAGATCCGGCCGCTGCTCGCGAAGGAGCTTCAGACCGTCCTCACCGCTGGCAGCGGTCGCCACGCGGTGGCCCTGGCGCGTCAGTGAGAGCTCCAGGGCCGTCCGGATGGCGTCGTCGTCCTCGATCAGCAACAGGGAAGGCACGCACTCATTCTGGCCCATGGAGGGGCCGGGGATCGACCGGTGGGCCCCAGTCGGTGCGGCCGGTACCGCCGACGCGTGTGGACGAACTGTGGTCGACCTGTGGCCGACCCCTGTGACAGGTCTGTGACAGTCGGCGGACACGGCCATGAAAGTGCCGCGGCAAGCTTTTCGGCACAGGCAAGGAAGTCCGCCCCAACCGGCGGGCCGCACACCGGAAGTCCACGACGGGGGGCGCGAGATGAACACGCTGCACGGCATCAGCACCAGCGCAGTTGTCACGCGTCTGCACGACTTGCACAGGGGTTCCGAGAAGTCCGGTGCTGATGGGGGTACCTCCCTGCTCGAGCGCAGCCGAGAGCTTGGGGGAGGGCGGGGATGCGCTCGCGGCGCCGGGCGTCAGCACACCGCGTTCATGACGGTGGTCGACGCACCCACGGGGGAGTGCAAGGGGACGGGGGCGGCTCACGGGGGAGCCGCGTACGGGGAGGGCTCGGGGGAGCGCCGTTCGCTGACGGAGGCGGAATTCACCGCCTATGTCCAGGAGCGTCGCGCCTCCCTGTACGCAACCGCCTACCACCTCACCGGTGACCGCTTCGAGGCCGAGGACCTGCTGCAGAGCGCGCTGTTCTCGACCTACCGGGCGTGGGACCGGATCAGTGACAAGGCCGCGGTCGGCGGATACCTACGGCGCACCATGACCAATCTGCACATCAGCGCCTGGCGGCGCCGCAAGCTCAACGAGTACCCGACCGAGGAACTGCCGGAGACGGTCGGCGACACGGACGCGATGCGCGGCACCGAGCTGCGCGCGGTCCTGTGGCAGGCGCTGGCCCGGCTGCCCGAACTCCAGCGCACCATGCTGGTCCTGCGCTACTACGAGGGCCGCACGGACCCGGAGATCGCGGAGATCCTCGACATCAGTGTCGGCACGGTGAAGTCCAGCATCTGGCGGTCGCTCCGCCGGCTGCGCGAGGACGAGGTCCTCAGCTTCGGCCGTGACGAGGAGGACGCCTTCGGCGAGCTTGTCGCCTGAAGGTCGGGGGGAGCACCACAAGGGGGCCCACGGGGGAACCGGGGAGACGCTGGGGGGCGTCTTCGCGGGAGAGTGGGGGACTGCGGGGACGCCGGGGGGCGTCATCGCGGGAGAGCGGGGGACTCGGGGGAGGACAACGGGGTACGGAAGCGGGACTGGAGGGCCGGGGGGTCCGTCCAGTCCCGCTTTCCTTTGTGCCCTGACCGTGCCCCGACCGGCTAGGCCGCCGTACGGAGGCTCGCGCACCGGCCGGCCGCCGCTGCCGCCAGTCGGCCCATCGCCTCGTCGCGGTCACAGGCGTACGCGCCCAGCGCCGTCTGGCGGGCGACGATCGTGCGCTCCTGCCGCATCAGGCGCCAGCCGCGGCGCAGCAGGAACGGCACCGACTTGCGGCCCTCCCTCAGATCCCGCAGGAACCGGCGGCGGAAGGTCTTCACCGGGCCGCGGCTCAGGCACAGCGCGTCGGCGAGGACGCCGAGTTCGCGGCAGCGCGTGACGATCTCCGCGGCGAAGATGCCCTCCGCGATGAACAGCGGGGTCCGTCCGATGTCGACCGTCTCCTCACCGGTGCGGGCGCTGAGCGAGAGGTCGTAGAGGGGAACTTCCGTGCGGCCCGTGCGGCAGAGCCGGGTGATCGCGGCGACGGCGGTGTCCGCGTCCCACGAGTCGGGATGGTCCCAGTCGATGTCGGAGCTCTCCGCCACCAGCGGCAGCGTGGGGTCGTCGGCCTCCTTGTAGAAGTCGTCGAGCCGGAGCACCGGGAGGCCGGAGCGGGCCGCGAGGAGGGACTTGCCGGAGCCGGAAGGGCCGCAGAGCAGCACGACTCGCGTCGGTAGGGGCAGTGGAGAACTCACGGGACACCAGTGTGAGGCATCCACCGGGGGCCGTACGACCCCGCGGGTCGCCTTTGATGCGCGCGTCACACCTCAACTACCCTCGGTCGCGGTCTGATTACCCAGTGCATCAGAAGGTGGCAGCCTTGGCCGTCCTCGCGACCGCGGGTGTGGCACTGGCGGCGGGTACGGTGTCGGCCGCGGCGGAAACGACCTCGATCCTGGGCGTGGTCAACACCCGCCCCGCCTCCCTCGGCAAGATCGACCCCGAGTCCGGCCTCCAGGCCGCGGCCGCCACCCTCGGCTACGTCACCGGCCCGGTCGCCGGCCGCTCGCCCACCCGTGGATGGCGGTCATGCCCACCCCTGTCATCATGCTCACCCCGTCACGGATGGCCGTGGCGGAACGGCAGCTGGCCGCGCTCGCCGTCTGCGGCCTGGCCGCCGACTCGGTGATGGCCGCCTTCCGGGCCGTCACCTCCTTCGTGCACGGCTCGGCCCAGACCGAGATCGCCCTGCGCGACTACCGGGACGCCACGGCTGGACCAGCGGTGACGAGACCCGCGAGGCACTCGCCCCCCAGATGCGCTACCTGATGAGCACGGGCCGCTACCCGGCCTTCGAGCGGTACGCCCTCGGCGCGACCCGCAAGGACGACCGGGCCGGGGAGTTCGCCCTCGGCCTCGACTGCGTGCTCGACGGCATCGGGCAGCGGCTCGGGATCCGAGGCGGGACGGACACGGAGAAGCCCCGGGCCTCCTGGACGGAGGAGGACCGGGGCTTCGGCTGTGAGGGCGGCTAGTCCCATCCTCCGCACATGACCGGTTCGGGTGATCTGATGATGTGACCGGTACCTGGACGGGTGTGACTCGTTGAGTGGACGTGCCGATAT